>JAKSMY010000007.1 GCA_024400275.1 Paludibacteraceae bacterium
TCCGTTTTTTCAATCAATTTGTAAATTTGTAAGTTTGTCAATTTGTATATCGTTTTATGTTTTATTTTTGTTATGTCTGCAAACCCCACCCACGAATGCTAACGTAATGCTATAGCCACCGCAGACATCCCTGCGTGAGCTTGCTATGATTTTGGTGCATTTATACAATACTCCAAAATCGGGTGCAAAGGTACAATTTTTTTTTGAAAAAACAAAATTTTTTTTCATTTTGAATTAAGAATTATTAATTATGAGGACGGCAGCAGGCTGCCTACAGTTTAGAGGACGCGCCAGAGGCGCTACAGATAACAGACAATAGATAACAGGCAACAGATAAGAGGCAAATTGATAGATTGATGAATTTATGAAATAAATGAAGAAAAATTTGCGTATATCAAAAAATAGTTGTACCTTTGTGGAGAAAAATGAGTAGCGTAAAATGAGTGGTGAAAAATGGCTATGACCTTAGTCTTTCCCATAGTTGGTATGCGGCATTGTCTTCCAGAAGATGCATTGCCGGATTTGATTGCCTCTTTGCCTACAGGTGCAGAGGTGGTGTTGCGCTATGATAATGCTAACAATCATGACCGCTATGCCATACAAGCATGGATGAATCTGAGTGTGGAGGGCGTTGTTCAATATGTGCCGGTAGGCTATGTGAGTGCGGACTTTGCTCCTATTATTCGTGCTAATTATCCCGAAAGCTCAACCCTATATGCACAGGTGGTTCACCCTGATACCAGTATGATAGAGGATACATTCTTTGAGGCGGCGATAGAAGTGGACAAAATGGAAATACTCGTACTACCTCAGCGGGTAAATTTAGACGAGATAGCGCATATACCCCTACCGATGGTGCCACCCGCCAAGCAGATGCTGTTTGAGGAAATTATGGCTTATAGTCAGACCGATGTGGTGCCCAATGAAGTGTTGGCATTAGCCCAACGCAGCGAGTCCTATTGGGGACATAGTCTATCGGTTGACGAGCGCATAGCATATACGCTGCTTAGCACGATGTTGACTCATGTGCATAGTCAATGGACTGACCTAACCGAACCTATTTGGCAGGCACGTATGAAGTTGGAAGACAGCCATCGGTCTGCTTTTCACACCCCCGAGGGTTGTGCCCAAATCATGAGAGAGGAGATGCAGGTATATAAACAATCATCGGCTGCTTTTTTTGAGCAATACAGAGCTGTGATAGATGCGGGACTCACTACGCGTGAACAAGAGATAGATGCTCATCGGCAGTGGTTGAAAGCGTTGCCGGATAACTTGTGTGCGTGGGTGAAAGATATGCCGACATTTGCCAGCAAACTTTACTACGAGCGTTTTCCCATCGAGGAGCTATGTGCCATCTATTTGCATCTGCTGTGCATAGAGTGGCTAAATGGGCAAATGGATAGCCATTTGCCAGAATATGTGGAGCAAGCTATTTCTGCGTTTTCGTATTGGACACCCAGTGCTTCGCTTGCCAAGAAGCGTGAGGTGGTAAAGAAGATTCGTGCTGCGGCAGTGAGCCCGAAAGAACCGATTGCCGGTATTGCTCTATGCATCAAACAGGCGCAAAAGAACCATGTGATAGTTTCTGATATACTGCCATTTACGCAATTTGTCAAACAACTAAATGGTTGCTTGGATAAGCCCATTAAGGAAAATAGTCTTCGTCACCGCTATTATCCCAAGCATCGCGATGCGTATGACGATGTGTAGGATAGTAGGTGTTGTCCTAAGATTGTCCTAAAAGAAGGGAAAAAGTGTGTAGCAACTGACTTATTATTAGTCGGTTGCAATTTTTTTGTGTTTTTTTACGTTTGGGATGAGGTTTTTGCTGTCATAGTGCCGTATCTTTGTATTAGGAAAGGCAACCTAAACGTGGAGCGTGTAGCGAGGAGCGTTTGGAGTTGCATAAATATTATAAATATGGCGAAAAACCTAAACACTGAGACGAATGACATGTTCATTACTTCTCACCTGGGTGCTGAGCAACTACCCGGGCTCGTCCAAAGTTGCTTACATGTGGCAACGTCCACGCCGATGAAGGATATGCTCCTTCTTAGTGTATTAACTAATTGTGCATACGCACTGCCAGCCATGCGTTGCTACCATGGTCAGCCCCGTCATGCGTATGGTCCCGACCTGATGACTATGGTGCTGGCCCCTGCTGCCAGCGGGAAAGGCGTTATGAACTACGGACGTAAACTGATGCGAGCCATTGAGGGTGAGCGTGGCAAGCAGGTCTATATACCTGCCAATGCCAGTTCATCCGCTTTGATTGCTTTGATGCAGCGTTTCAACGGACGTGGCATTATGATGGCTACCGAGATGGATACGCTATCGCAAACGTTGCGTAGCAGTTATGGGCAGTTTAGTGATGTGATACGCTGTCTGTTTGAGCATGAGACCATTGCCCAACTGCGTCGTCAGAACAACGAGTTTATAGAGATACGCGACCCGCATGTGTCTCTGTTACTCTCCGGTACGTTCAACCAACTGACCCCTCTATTGAAATCGCGTGAGAATGGCTTGATGAGTCGTTTCTTGTGCTATGTAGTGACCGAGCGTGCCGACTTTATGGACGAGGTATGGGATAGTGATAACGCAAACGAAAACTATGACGATTGGAACAGGGTAGCAGAACAGGTGGGGGCGCTGTATTTGCAGCAAGTAAATAGTGACCATCCGTGCTGGTTTAGTTTTACCGATGCTCAGCGTCAGCAGGTGAAACGCATGTTTCGTGCCGAGTATGACAACTATGCCACGGTGTATGGTGCAGAGTTTGACCAAACATTGAAGCGTATGCCAGTAATTATGAAACGTCTTGGCATGGTGCTGACGGGTCTGCGCTTAGACCCCAACCAGCCCCTGCCAGAGAGGGTGGCGTGTTGTGATGCGGATTTCCGCACGATTATGTTGTTGGGACATAAACTACTGATGCACGCAGCCACTACCTACGATTTGTTGCCCACCGTTTCCACCCCAGCACCCGTTGCACCGAGTGGTAGCATAATGCAAAAACAGTTTTTAGATAGTTTGCCGGAGCGTTTTTCATGGACGCAAGTGCAAGAACTTGCAGCCACGACCGGCACGTCCATTAAAACAGTGGGACATTGGATAACCAATAATGTGCAAAGCGGTAATATAGAGCGAGTTAAACACGGAGAATATCGCAAAGTTGGATAAAAAGACAGGCGTGAGGATTTGAGGATTTTGAGGATTTACGTTGGCTGAAATCCTCAAATCCTCAAAATGCTCAAACTAGTTTTTCTAGAAAATTTAGACCGCTGCGCTGATTAAGGGGGGGGACACCCCCTGACCCCCTCGGTAAGGGGGGGGGAAGGAAGCCCCTCTCGGTCCCCCTTCGGAGGGGGAAGGAAGGTAGTAGGTTGTAGGTAGTAGGGGAGTGTTTGCAATGTGTTTGTAGAGACCGCTTTGAAACCCGTTCGGAGCCCGCTATGAACCGCTTACGAACCGCTTTTTAACACGGAAAAGATACGTATTAACTAATCAAAAGAAAGGAAAAAATATGAGAATTTTAGAATTTGCACCGATGTTTAAAGCCATGTGTGGCAAACTGACCAGTATATCGGACTGGTGGGTAGTAAGACGCTACGGAAAGTTCTTTACAGGTCACAAGAACCGAAGACGCAACTACAAAAATAATCCCGTGACAGATGAAGAACGAAAAACGCAAGAACGGCTAAAACGCGTAGTGGCAACCTATCGTGCGATAGATAGAACGAGCGATGCGTGGCGCGAATTAGTGAGGGAGTATTATGTCCAGCGCAGAAAAAAGAAAGGCATAAAGAGTAATGTATATGCCTATTATGTGCATCGTGAGATGGCTAAACTGAAAGCCGAAGGCGACTTGGCAGCCGATCCAAGCAAAAACATAAGACCACCGCGTTGAGTGTGCGGTGGTCTTATAGGGAGATTATAACAGTTCGACGGTGCGGTTGACGAATTTGGCGAGGGCTTCGCCTTTGAGTTGACCGCTTGCGAGCAGGGCGATGTCGAAGAGTTGTTTGAGTTTTTCGTCTTCGTTTGCCAATGTCCAGACGGTTTTTTTGACCAATTCTTTAGGTTCTCCCTCCTTACCGCCTTCTTTTTCAACTTCCATTTCTTCGGAGGTCATCTTGCCCATCAAATCCTTAATGAGAGGGTGAGCCGTGTTGATGACGAGGTTATACTGGTCGGGCATCTGACCATAGAAAGACATACCTTGCTGGTGGGCAGACATCTCTTTCATACGACGCATAAACTCGTTCTGCGTGAGGAAAACGGGCAGTGCATCTTCAGCCGTGGCTTCGCAATTGATGTAATAGTTGATTTTCTCTCCTTCAGGAAGCAGTCCTTCAAATGCTTTCCGTATGCCCTCTTTCTGCTCATCGGTGTAGGTGTCTTTGGCTGCGTCTTCTTTCTTGATAAGGTTCTCAATGACATCGCTATCGACACGGACGAAACGGAGTTTTTCCTGTTTCTGCTCGGCTTGGCTCATCTGGTGAACGTCCAATTCGCCGGTCATTTCGAGAATATCGTATCCTTTTTGTTTGGCTCGCTCGATATAGGTGTAGTTAAGGTCCTTGTCTTGGGTGTAGAGTATGACGAGGTTGCCGTCCTTGTCGGTCTGGTTGTCTTTGACTTTGGCTTGATAATCTTTAAGAGTGTAGTATTCGCCGTTTAAGTTCTTGAGCAGAGCAAAGTCAACGGCTTTCTCGTAGAACTTCTCGTCGGTGAGCATACCGAATTGGATAAACATCTTAATGTCGTCCCATTTTTTCTCGAAGTCGGCTTTGTCGGCTTTGTACATCTCTGCCAATTTGTCAGCCACCTTCTTGGTGATGTGGGAAGAGATTTTCTTGACATTGTTGTCGCTTTGCAGGTAACTGCGGCTGACATTAAGGGGGATATCGGGGCTGTCGATTACGCCGTGTAGGAGTGTGAGGTATTCGGGCACGATGTTCTCTACCTCGTCCGTCACAAACACTTGATTACAATACAGTTGTATCTTGTTACGGTGTACGTCCAAGTTGGTCTTTATCTTGGGGAAATAGAGAATACCGGTCAGGTTGAAGGGGTAGTCCACGTTCAGATGAATATGGAACAGCGGTTCGTCCATCTGCATGGGATATAACTCATGGTAGAAAGTCTTATAGTCTTCTTCCTTCAGGTCTGCCGGTTTCTTGGTCCATGCCGGAGCAACATTGTTGATGATGTTCTCTTCGTCCAACTCTACTTCCTTGCCGTCTTTCCATTCTTTTTTCTTGCCAAAGGCAATCTCGACGGGCAAGAACTTGCAGTATTTCTTGAGTAGGCCCTCAATGGTAGCGTCCTCGAGGTATTGCTCAAACTCTTTGTTGATGTGCAGAACGATGTCCGTTCCTCGTTCGGCTTTGATGGTGTCTTCCATCTCCACTTCGGTATCGCCGGAGCAGGACCAGTGGACGGCTTTGGCATCGTCCCTGTGGCTGAGGGTATAAATCTCGACTTTGTCAGCAACCATGAAAGCACTGTAGAAACCGAGACCGAAGTGACCGATGATGGCTTCGGCTTTGTCTTTGTATTTGCTGACAAACTCTTCGGCACCGGAGAAGGCTATTTGGTTGATATACTTATCCACCTCTTCAGCGGTCATACCGATACCGTGGTCTTGAACGGTGAGTGTTTTCTTCTTTTTATCAATAAGAACGCGCACGCGCGTGTCGCCCAAATCCCCTTTTACTTCACCTGAACGCGAAAGAGTTTTGAGTTTCTGTGTGGCATCTACAGCGTTACTAATGAGTTCACGCAGAAAGATTTCGTGGTCTGAATAAAGAAATTTCTTAATAACGGGAAAAATGTTCTCCGAAGTTACATGAATCGTATTTTTTGCCATAGTTGTAATAATTTATGGATTATAGAATATGGACTGTTCGCGTTGCTCACTGATGGAGTATGGATAGTCTTTGTTCTGATATACCAAAACCGTGCCAAAAGTGCTTTGTGTATTTATGTCTGCCATTTTGGCAGTAGTAAAAAATAACTTTTTTATGTGGAAGTTTGTGTATATCAAAAAATATTTGTACCTTTGCGCCATAAATCATTATGCAGAAATATGAACACATCTACTTGGCTTATGTTATTAGCAGCCATTCTTCCGGCAGTTGTGTTGCTGGTGTATATTCTCATTAAGGATCGTAAGCGTCCCGAGCCGTTTATGCTGATAGGCAAAGGTTTTTTCTACGGTTGTCTATCTGTAGGTGTGACTTTGTTTTTTGTGTTAATTCCCCAATCGTTCGGACTACTTGAATTTGATGAAAATACCATTGCCGGTGCTTTCATGAAAGCTTTCTTTTCTGCCGCTTTTCCCGAGGAGGCAGCCAAAATGCTGATGCTGTGGCTGTTGGTTCGTAAAAATCCGTATTTTGACGAATACTTAGACGGTATTGTCTATGCTGTTTGTATAGGAATGGGCTTTGCGGCAACGGAAAATATAATGTATCTCTTTTCCAATGTGAATATGTGGCATAGTGTTGCAGTCGGACGTGCTTTTTTAGCTATTCCGGGACATTTCTGCTTCGCTGTTTTTATGGGCTATTTCTTCGCTTTGGCATTCTTTAATTCTAACAGGTGGTATTATGTGCTTGCTTATTTGATACCGGTTTTATTTCATGGTATATACGATTCCTGTGCTTTCATGGGAAATGTACCTTCGATAGGGGTTAGTGCAGGGTCCATTTCTTTGCTGCTCATATTACTTATGATTCGTTTCTTTCGTGGCTCTACAAAGGCTATTGACACCCATTTGACGATAGATGATTATACCGATTCCGATACATTGCCGGTTCATCGTATGATTTTGCATGTTGATCCGGAGTGGAAGGTTATTCCCACTTTTGGAACAAGCAGACAGCCCATGTCTTTAAAAGAAATCCTTGCTGCTCTCATTAAAGACGATAAAGTTATGTGGATAGGTGATATTATTCAGTACAATATACCTCTTCGTGATGGGTACCGTGATATGGGTGCAAGACTTTTCACAAAGGAATTATTGCAGTTGGCAGGTAATAACAATCAAATGGCCTATTATATGCAGCAATTTAATCAGCGTCTTCTTCAAGGAGGCGGCATTGCCGATTATGATATTCAAATCTATGACAAGTCCGCTTCTTTAACCTTTTTTGGTGTAACCATACAGGGGTTGGAGGGACTCAAACAGCGTGTGGAATGTACATTCAGTGCCAAGTATGGCGGCACACCATCTGTGCGAACACCATTGGTGTCTGATGTGCATGTCGGGCAGGTATGGGAGAGTTATCCTTCTTTTGACAGTTATGATTTTGCAGATAATCGAACCTATGACAATTATTTGATTCGTGACCATGCTATTACAGCACAGGAATTGTCAGATGTCGCCCGCTTACAAAGTGTTGACAACAACAATCGTGTGACGGAACATATCGCTGCCCCGTGCTTACCGTTGGTTTATTACGATGGCAGTGGAGATACGATATTGGTTGCCACCGAGAAGAAGCAATAGTCTGTTGCTGCAACCGATTTATTATGGAATACGAATTACTTTTCGGGTTTTTCCGTCGCCGGTTACTTGCAGATACAGACCGTGCTTGAGTCCGGCTTTGACGGGGTAGGTATAACCAAATATGTCATACAGTTTTACTATGTCTGTTTCACAATCCTGTAGCGTTTCCATCGTTTCGGACGGGACGGGTTCTGGTTTATATTGCATTAGACTGTCCAATAAACGTATGCGCTCTGTGATCCATGTTTCATAACGTTCCAAGTTATCTTCATACCCTATTTGGGCAAAGGGGACTACGCCCGTTGTGGCGGCTGTAGCGGTGCATATATGGTATAAATACGTACATTTGTCGCCTGCTTGATAGGTGGTTTGTGCATTGTAGGGGTCGTATTTCCCCCAATTGCTCCAATCGTCGGAAGTTGTCCAATTGGCGTTGCATATAGTAGGACGAATGCAATAACTATTGCTCCATTGTGTATATTCATCACTATAGTTTGAAGCACCTACGCGGTTGTGCCATTCTGCACAGTAATCAAATATTTTTTCGCTTGTGACAGCTCCGCTTTTCCGTAAAGTCCGATAACGCTCATAATAATCGTCTATATAGTATTTACGGGCGATATAAACCATTGGTCCCTCGCTTGGTCGCCATTCAATATGCGTACCCGTATCGTCCCATTCGGCAGGGAAAGTAAAATAGCCGGTATAGTGGTTGCCAAAAGTCATATCCAAATCATAGGGGGCTACCGACCATTTATTGCCGTCATAGGTTATCCATTGCCAGTTTTTGCCGCAAACGCCGTCAATGTTGTTGATTATATAGAAATGTACCAAATAATCTACCACGCTGACCATATCAAACCGTTCCTCGATAGCAGCTCGCATTTGGGCTACCGAGGCTCCTTGATCTTGCATCGTTTTTAGCGTAGCGCATACGTGACTTAAGGATTCAATATAGTGTTTCACCTGTGCCGTGCGTACATGGTCCTTGTTGTTGGGGTCGTAATAGGGCATATTCTCATCTATCAACTCCTTGGGGTTGTCTCCGTCGTACTTGGCGTATTGTGTATCGCCGGCTTTTGTTACGCAGTAGAGGTTTTTGGGGTTGCGAACCTCGAACTGGGTCCAATCAATGGTTCCGTTCCAGAAAGTTCCATTGCTCAATTTTCCGTCCAAGTGGATATGTTCTGCCGTTTTTTTATCCATCCCCATGTTGTCGCGATGTTTCTTCAAACTCAATGAGTAGATACCATGAAAAGCACCATTGACATACACTATACAAGGAAATCCATCAGGATAGCAGCGGGCTTGTGGGTCATATTGTTGCACACCGGCACGTTCCAAATAAGTCTCGTGGTCAGCCACAATGTCGTCATAAACCCAATAGCCGACGGTTCCTATACCGCGTAACCAATCGTTGTAGTAGGCTTTGAGATGAAAGCCGTCTTGACTCACCCAATCCCCGATACTGATTGAGGTGGTGGAGTCTCCTACCCACTCGTCTTCGCAGAAATCAATAGCTATATTCTTTTTGGGGAATTGAAGCGAACTATTTCCTTGTGCATCTACAATCACGCGTTTCTGGAAATGAACATCGTTGGCTGGATCGTAATAGTCCAACCAACCGTGTGCATCGGTACCTTTTTTTTGTGGTATGCTCGGTATGCTGTAGATGTTCATATAGGCACAATTGGGTTGTTTTAGCACGATGGGGTTTTTATTGGACCATTCTTTGCTTCTCATTCCGTACCCGATTTGACTAATTTTCTTCAGATAGTCTCCGTTTCCACTTATGGCTATTTGTGCCATAGTTGCCATAACGATTATGATTCCTATTTTCTTCATTTTTATTAAAATTTATTTATTTCTCTATGACAGAAGATGTAGAAAGATAGACACAAGTATCACCGTATTGTTTGATAACAAACCGATGCTTCGTTAGGGACGTTATCTCATACGTTTTAGGAGCGACAAAAGTGTTGTCACTCATATATACTTCCAATAGTTGATTGCCTTGTTTGCACCATTGAAACCATCCGTTTCCATGGTATAACAAGTCCTCTTCATAAATATCTTCCTCTTCGTTCCACTCTTTTCCCCAGAAATACCCTTGTTGGTCGCACGGGTCATCGTAGTAGGCTTTGAACGATTCAGGGTGATGTTCTACGCTCCACTTACCGACTAATAAAGGGTTCGCGACCTGTTCAGGTTGGAATTGTGCCACTTTATTTGTTTCGTCTTCTTTGCTAATTCGAGAAACGGATAGCGAAGGCTGCTGGCACCAATAGACGATACCTGCTACCATAGCAATCGCAGCAAGAGTAAGTATAATCAGTAGAGTACGTTTTTTCATTTGAGTACAATTGCTTTGGCTTGTTGATTATTCATATCTGGCATTGTCATGCCTACGCCGGCACCGATATAAGTCGGGTCGCATACGGTGTATTTTTGATTGCGAATCAACACACAATCACCTTTGACATCATCATTGAATGCGACAGCTGTGGCTAAGTGTCCCGGATAATAGAGTAAAGCCACGGGAAGTCCCACCAGGTCGCGTACCAAACGAGAGAAAAGAATACTGCGGTCCTCGCAATCGCAATAGGGGTAATAGAGAGTCTCTGTTGCAAAGAAAGCGCGGTCGCCACCCCATACTTTGTCGTCGTATTCATAGACAAAGGCGGTCTGTACCCAATTGAGAATAATCCCTACCGCATCTTTTTGAGACATGTTCTGAATAGTCTTTTTGAGAGTAGGATAAAGCATATCCTTTACGCTTTGCTCCAAGGGTGTATTGGCGTATGCTGCCCAACGGGTGGTGACATCGTTGTTAAGGTATCCGCTGGGATAGTTGTTGTAGAAATCAATGAGGTTTTTGTTGACACATACAGAGGCAGTAACGCCTTTCTTGGATGTTAAGGTGCGTTTTTGCGTGGTCTGTTGGGATAAGTTCTGTGTTTGGGCAATTTGCAGCGAGAGAGATTTCTCCTTGTCGTATGCTGCTTTACATATTTGCAGGCTGCCTCCTGCGAAGTCAATAGGATAGAATTTCTTATTGTCAATCGTGTAATAGGGCATATTGCAGATGCTGTATTGGCTGGAAATCAGCATATACAGTTTGCCGTTTCCGTTTGCCATACGGACGCAATAGCCCGATTGGGTCATCAGGAAGACTTGCATAAAGACGGCTTCGTTGGTGTTGCCGTAGTGCTTTTTGGTAATGGTTTGTATCAGTTGCAAATACCCCCAGTCGCATAGTTTGAGTTTCTTGCGTGCTTCTAACGCTTGGGCGATAGTAATGTCGTATTTGTCTGTCGCCAGTTGTTTCCAAGCGTTGGCGAGTTGTTTTTCGTTTAGTCCTGCCAGTTTGAAATTGTCCGGTTCGGGGAAACCTATACTGACCGTTGTACCATAGAAGGAAGTGGAAACGGATTTGTATGGTTCTTCTTTGGGTTGTACGGGGGCAATGGGTTCAGGTGCCGGTGTAGGTTTGGGAACTTCTACTATCTCCTGCTGAATAGGCAACACTTTGGGTTGTGGAGCAGGAGCAGGTGCAGGTGCGGGAGCCGGTTGTGGTTGTGGTTGTGGTTGTGGTTGTGGTTGTGGAGCCGGAGCAGGAGCGGGCGTTGGTTCTTGGTAAACGACAGGTTTTACTTCGGGTTCTTTTTTGGGAGTTACAGCAGGTTTGGACTGCATCTGTTCCCAAGATTGCTCCATAAAGGCGGCATATTGGTCATTGACGCGCTTGCGGAAGGCATCGAATTCGGCTTGCTTGTCGGTTTTGAACTGGTTGAACTTGCTATTCTGCTGTTGTTTGAATTGCTCAAAAGCGTCACTCATGCTTTGTGCATACACTCCGCATGTGCCAAGCATTGTGGCTAATAAGAAAAATAATCGTTTCATATTACGCAAAATACTAAAAATAAATGATATACGCAAAATTATTGACAATTTCCCAATAACCATTTCCATGTAGGTGTTACCTCTATTGAACCAAACTCATCCTCAATTGTCTGTTCTTCGTCAAAAGTAAAGATAGTGCGACGCTTGCATTCCAATATCTTAGGTAGCTTACTTAATGCTGCAATTTCACGTTTGCGAGTATCTACATCTTTAAGTGAATAGCAGACCTGAATGGCCCAATTTTCTTCGGGAATATAGAAATCCACCTCGTATCCGTTGCTGTTGTAATACCAAACGGTATCGTTGTTGCCATCATGACCATACATACGGAATAGTTGGACGCCCACTAAATTTTCCAATAAGGCGGTTTCTCCACCTATCAAGAAAAGGTTTAAGACACCATTATCCACAAAATAGTACTTGCATATACTCTCCTTCTCACTTAATGCTACCGCAATATTGCGTAAACGAAGTATTAACCAGGCTTCCTCGCAAAATCCGATATAACTGGCAATAGTTGGCACAGTTATTTTTCCACTGATGGTTGAAACAATATTTGCCAAACGTGTGTACGAGATTGGCTGTTTCACACTCTCTGCCAACTTCTTAATCATCAGACGAAGTGCTATTGTATTGCTGATATTGTTACGCGAAGCAATATCTCCCAAATAGATTTTCTGATAGGTGCTACTAATATAGTCCCGTTTGTTTTGTTGTCCGATAGATTCCGGTAGTCCACCCCATAACAAATAGTCGTTGTAGTTTTTAATCATATTGGCACGTCCCGTAGGAGACAATAATGCCAACTCATTAAATGGAATTCCCAGATAGCCCATCACTTCTTTAAAACTGAAAGGATATATATCTTTCTCTATGAACCGTCCACCTAATGTAGTCATAAACTCACTACTCAGCATCTTTGCGTTGCTACCGGTGAGGTATATGGTGTATTTATTGTCTGCCATTCTGCGAGCAAATTTCTCCCAACCTGCTATAATCTGTATTTCATCCAAAAACAACATGGGCTTGTAATCATACATTTCCGCATACGCGTCAAGTAATTGGTCAAAGTCTTCATTTGTGAAGTTTTCCAGTCGATTATCCTCAAAATTGAGATATAGAAATTCTTCAGCACGATGCCCGATAGTCAACAAGTGTTGAATGTGTTGAAAGAGAGCATACGATTTGCCCGCACGTCGCACACCTATAAAGGCATAATTCAAATTATCCGCTACACTCAATGACCGTTCAAAGAGTGAGCGTTTAACAATCTCTTGCTGATTTTCTAGAATAATTCGTTTTAAAACTTGCTTATCCATTTAATACGCCACTTTACAAAATAAAACATATTTATAAAGTACAATTTAATAAATTGGGCACAAAGGTAATGTTTTTTTTGTAATTATGCAAATAAAAACACGTTTTTGTGACGAATGTTTGAAATTTTTGCACGTTTTTGTGACGAATAGCCGTTTTTATTACGCTGGATGGGTACTCGATGGCATATTCGACGGTCGGTTGACCGTCGGTCGACCGTCGGTAAACTCTCGTAAAAGAACGCTAAAAAAGAGTCTCATCTCGGTCGAGTTGGCGGTAGGAGATGGCTTCGAAGATGTGAGGGGTTTGGATGTGTTCGCTGTCGGCAAGGTCGGCTATAGTGCGGGCAACTTTCAGAATACGGTCGTATGCCCGAGCAGAAAGACCATATTTTTTCATGGCACTTTCCAATAAACGATCACCATCGGCATCTAATTGACAGAATTGTCGTACTTGTTTGGGAGTCATTTGGGCATTGCAATGAGTTGGACCGGCGCAGGGCGCCTGATGGAGTAAGGACCGCTGCGCTGATGGAGTAAGGATTGCTGCGTCAGAAAGGAAACGCTCCGCTTGAATTTGGCGGGCACGAACGACGCGTTCACGAATAGAAGCGGAACTTTCACCGGGCTGCATTTCTTTGAGTTGGTCATACGAAACGGCTGCGATGGGAACCTGTATATCAATTCGGTCAAGTAAGGGTCCCGATATTTTGTCTTTGTACCGGTGTATTTGTGCAGGCGTGCAGGTACACTGGTGCGTAGCGTCCCCATAATGTCCGCACGGGCAGGGGTTCATCGCCGCCACGAGCATGAAAGAGGCAGGGTAGTCTATAGACATTTTACTGCGTGAGACGGTTATTTTGCGGTCCTCCAAAGGTTGGCGAAGGACCTCTAAGACAGAGCGATGGAATTCGGGCAGTTCGTCCAAGAAGAGCACTCCATTGTGTGCAAGAGATATTTCTCCGGGTTTGGGAATAGACTGTCCGCCGCCCACAAGAGCCACGTTGGTTATAGTATGGTGCGGGGCACGGAAGGGACGTGTTACAACCAATGATTGTCCTTGATTGAGCAAACCTGTGACAGAATGGATTTTGGTGGTCTCTAAAGCTTCGTCTAAAGTGAGAGGAGGAAGAATAGATGGTAGGCGTTTCGCCATCATGGATTTACCTGCACCCGGGGGACCGACCATAATCATATTGTGTCCACCGGCTGCGGCTACTTCCATTGCGCGGCGAACATTTTCCTGTCCCCGAACATCGGAGAAATCCATATCCGAAGAGAAAGCAGTGTTGGCGAACTCTTCTTTCATATTTAACTTGACGGGTTCTATATGCAGGGTTCCGTCCAAAAAGCGCACAACATCTAACAGGCAGTCTAATCCAAAGACCTCTATTCCATCTACGACAGCCGCTTCCCGTGCGTTGCCAGCGGGCAGAATGATACCTTTGAAGCCCTGCTGCTTAGCCAACAAAGTGATTGGCAGCACGCCGTGAACGGGTTGTAATCCTCCGTCTAATGATAACTCACCAATCATTAAGAAACGGTCTAAGGAAGTAGTATGTATCTGCTCTGTGGCTGCCAATGTGCCGATAGCAAGGGGCAGGTCATACGCCGAACCTTCTTTTTTGAGGTCAGCAGGGGACATATTGATTGTCAAGGAACGGCGTGGCGGCTGTAATCCATTCACTTGCAGTGCAGCATGAATACGGTCACGCGATTCTTTGACTGCGTTATCGGGCAGTCCAACGAGAGAAAAATCGACTCCTGACGTGGCATGTATTTCTACCGTGACTAATTCGGCATTGATGCCCTGAAGGGCTGCGGTATAACACTTGACTAGCATAACTGGAATGATTTATTTGCGTCGTTTGTCCATCAGGTTCTTCAACCATTCGATATAAACGCCGATATAGCGGTCTTGTTTATCGGGGTTGATATCTTCTACATTGACCAATATGCCTGTTTCGTACACGTTGGCCAATTCGTCGTTGACGGCATTGCCGAAAGATAGCAGTTTATCCGTTACGTTCAAATAAGCAGAGAACATAGGCGGAATAACCGTTCCCCGTGCACGGATAGCACGTTGCAAAATCTGATAATTAAGCGTAGGGTCGTCTCCCATAAACAAGTCGTCCGCCAATTCTTGTCCTTCGCACGATATATCTACGGGTTGTTTGGGACGGAAGAGCCCTTTTGCATCATTGTGATACCGGCGCAAATAAGCGTAAATCAGATTGCGTGAGGTCTCATCGTACTGTGGGTACATGGTTACCTTACCAATTAAGTATTTGATTTCGGGATGATTATAGAGTACGGCTCCTATGCCGTCCCAGATATTGTCAAGCGCATATAACGATTTGACGCCCATATCCCGATTTTGGTATTTGGGTTGCACAAAGGCTCGTCCCAATTCGATGGTATAGGGCAGATAGTTCTTAATGAAATACTCCGAATAATGGTATAGATGCGAAGATGTTATGTAGGGTTGCCCGTCTTCCGAAAAAGTAGCTTCCGCGCAACATAAATACCTGTACCCGCCTATTATCTCTTCGTTGATGGGGTCCCATACCAGCAGTTGGTGATACGGATTCGTCATCGTATCCATGTCATCCATATCCAATTCCATGCCAGTTGATCCTCCGGATGCCCGATAACTTATTTCGCGCAATCTGGCTATCTCGCGCATAAGGTTAGGTGCTGTATTTGCGGTGATATCATAAATCTCGTTTTCAGCCTTGTTGGTAGGGCGGAGAAAAGCATGTTTCGTCAATTCTTGTTTGAGTAAATCACGACTGACCGGTTCAATGATTGGTTTCATACTTTTTAGTTTAGAGGTGAGAGTTTAGAGTATAAGTTTGTCGGCGGATGTCGTTGACGGAAAGGGAGGAGAGAGACTGCCACGGAATAGGCTGACCGAAATAGACGTGATAATGTGACCCACGGGCGCGAAACATCTCATCGGGCAGAAGCATCATCTCCAAATTAACGGGTATATGTAACCATTTTCGCCATTGTGCGACCCTATAGAATCGGCGTGAGTTAGTTCCCTCAAAATAAACAGGTACAATATCCCGGCGATACCGCACAGCATTACGAAGGAAGGTGTTTCGCCACTCTAAATCCTGTATCTTGTCGTGCTGTAAGCGCGAACAGGCACCGGCAGGAAAGGAAAGAACAGTATGGTTTGACTGCCATAATTGTTGCTGAAGAGCAACATATTCACGAGCCTGCGTGCCTACTTTATTGACAGGCACAAAGAGACTTTTGAGTGGAGCCAAATGCAGCAACATATCATTCACAATGGCTTGCGGACATAATCCGGCATCGTGCAACACTTTCAGCAGAATAATACCGTCCAAGCCTCCAAGCGGGTGATTGGAAACAAAAACGTATTTCTTTTCTGTTGGCGGCACAAGACACAGCGTTTCCTGTTGATGTACGGTGTAGGTGCATTGCAGGCATTTAGATAGGAAAGCATCAAGGAAATCAAATCCTTGGAGATGACCATATTGGGCAAGAAAAGCATTCATTTCATCTTGGTGAATGAGTTTTTCCAACCAACGTATCACAAAGTCAGGAACGTGCCGCTTTGTTTTGGTTCGTACAATATCCGCAACGCTGATGTTCATTGTGATTTCGCGTAGTTTTATTTAACGGCGCGGTAGATTTCCAAAATAGATGAACGCTGTATAGCGATTACTTCACAATTAAGTACCGACAGTTGGTCGTTCAGAGTCTTGAGTGCTTTGGTTATGTCGGTTGCCTGAACCAGAATAGCCACGCCTCTACGTATTTCTCTGCCGTCATCCTCCACCGTAATCATTTCAACACGAGCTCTGAACCAACGGTCAGCATCCGGGTCTGCGGAAGGTACGATGTCGTAGTATTGTACTTGTCGGCAGTTGGTAACTTCGATGGCACTTCCCATCATGACGTAAGGGGTTAACTCCTCCAATAATCTACCTTCAACATCGGCACAATTAACACCTTCCAAAAGGTACGTTTCTCTTACCTTACCGGGATTATCTTCACCCGTTTGGCGTTCATAATTAACTTTAATTTCGTAAAATGACATCTTTTTTAGTATTTAGTGTAACAAATGAATAGCATCTATGGTTTTTTCGGGAGCAGGAGTAGGGGCAGGCCATCTATAGGCAGGCAGTGGCAGACGGTTATCGATAAACATATAATTGGGTTGCAGGTCAAAAAGCACATCGCCCATAAACCGTTTATGTATCGAATTGACCATTATCGGTTGATAAAAAGCTTCCGAAATAGGGCATGCATATCGTACGCCTTCAAATTCCATTAAGAACTCCGCCACTTGTCGGCGCATGGTTTCCAACGAGAGATGTTTTTCCTCGATAAGTTGCTTATTGAGATAAACGGCGTGTCCGTATCCGCCATCTAACCATCGTTCGTGACCGTATAGTGCCATGAGATAGGAGGAAGTCAGTGCCAATGCTTTATCCAAGTCAAATGATTTGGCAGGCATATTCCACTCTGCCAAGCGCGAAGCATTGGTGCCTAGTTTAGGCAATCCGAATAGAACAAGGCTCAGATGTTCGTTACCCAAGCGTTTGGTCAGTTGTTCCATTAAAAATCCCAAATCTTGGTTGAGGCGCATATACATATCTTCCTGTTCAGCCGATTGGATACGTGCTTGTGCCGCTTTGGGTGTGATGGCGGTCAGTTCGAGCAGGAGGACATCCGATTGTGTACGTTGTCCCAACTGCTCATCGCGTTGTAAGGCGAGAGCCAGTTCGATAACGGCTTCGTTGGCAGAAGGAGAGACGGGCAGGACTTGCCTGCCGCGATAAGAGAACGCATGTTTGAGTTCGTCAGCCGTAGGGTGGTTATATGCCGATATTTCCATTCGAGGTGTCCACTCCCGGTCAATGATATGGTTGAGAGACCCGTTGATATTCATGCGGTCGGCAGCAGCAGGTAGGCCTTCTTTGTAGTACGATGTACTCACCCAGCAGATAGAGTCGGAATAAGCATGTTGCCCCAGCCAGCAGCACGCATTAGCAGCATGTCCTGCCAACATAATCGTTGTAGTTGGATGAATACCAATAGCATAAACGCGCGAAGTGACGTTGCCGGTAAGGCGCATGCGGTCGGTGAAAGTAGGGGCAAGGAGGGCATCTGCCGAATAGGAATCTGAAGTGCCTATGCCCATTTTGCGGTTATTGAGAAAGATGTCTTCTATTTGTCGTGAAGAACGCGAGAAGACACGTTCGCTACATACACCGTGTTCGGCAGGGTAGCAGCCGGTCAGCACAGTGGCTAAAGCCTCGTCTCCTCCGTATAACCAATGGTTGAAGGTAATGGATGTATAAGCCGCTTCATCGGATAGTGTACGCAGTCCTCCTTGTTGCCAGAAAGGCTGCATCTCTTGCAAGGAAGAGCCGTCTAAACCGTTCACGGCAACAACAACTGTCAAGTCGGCAGCCGACAAGGTAAACGGAAACAGTATCAGTGCCAAATATAAATATATCTTGTGCATAAATGAATAAACGGAATAAGGAACAGTCGCCAGCCGATTGAGACTAACGGGTGTACCGAGAAGAAAATAAGGAATATCATCAGGGCAGCCAACAAGGCATACAGACTATAGAGCGTATAGTCCACCCACTTGGTGCGCTTGCCACGCCGGCAATCGTACCAATTAAGCCAAATCATAAGTACTGCGAAGAGTGCTACGCCGAAATACCATGTTTGGTACCAAGCAACAGGTTTGATGGCAAAAGGTGTCAGGTTTTCCGATTTGACCAACGGTCGTCCATCTGACAAGTGGGCTTGACTGAGGAAGAACATCAACTCTTCCGGCAGGAAAAGCCTGCCCTCGCCATTCACGGGGCGGTCGGCCTTGTAACCAAAGACAAGGTCGATACCGAATTCAGCCCACGAACCATGACGTGTGTAATGGTGAATAAAGTCCCGATAGGAGCGCCCTTCCCAGCCTTGATAATCAGACACCAGACTATCTCCTAAAACGTCTTTAAGTATATAATAGGGTCGGGTAGCGCAGTTGTCAAAAACAAAGTTGTACAAGTACTTGCAGTTGTCCGGTTGTGCATTGATAATAAGCGCACGGAAAAGGGCATTCATCTCTTGGTTGGTCAGGTTGAGAACCTGCTCGGCTACGGGACGATGGAAATAATGGTATTCGGGTATAAACTCGCTGTATGTTTGCATTCCCAACTCGTACCATGTTTGCCCTTGTACGAAGTGCAGGTAAAAATGGCTGTCTTCAAAGGAGAACATACCATAATTGAACACCCAGTCGATGCGTTGAAGGGGGTCCACCACACGTAGAGCTGTATGCCCGTAGCGTGTGTAGAGTTCATCTCCCGGTGTGCAGGTTAATAGAGAAATATGTGCAAGGGGAGACAACGACTGGGCAGTGGCGGACAATCCGTATAACAAACTGCCAATCAATAAGATAATATGTGACAACCATTTACGCATAGAATAGCAACGGTATCAATATGGTGCATGTCATTCCGAGTGCCAATCCGGCAATAACCTGCCAGTTGGTGTGTGCATTCAAGTAGAGCCGTGCGTACATAACGGCAAGGGAAAGCAATAAAACGGTAATGACGAGTGGGACGGAACAGGTGTTGTAGGCAAACGAATAGGTTATAATGCCGCCTAACAAACCTCCCATACCGGTCAGGTGTGCCGATATTTTCCAGTATATATTAATTATTGCTACCAAAACGATCGCCAAGGTGGCACTGATAGCGATTCCGCTTAACCATTGCGGGGCTTTGAGAATAAAGGCTAATAAATACCACCAGAAAGCAAATCCTATTGCCGTTTCAATATACGCGGCGGTGCGTTCTTCTTTGTTGATGATATAAATGTCTTTGATATATCCTTGACGGACTTGGTAGAAAATGAGCGATATAGGCAGCAGTCCGGTCAGCAGCAGGGTACAGCCAACCGACACCAGCCAATACCGGAAGGGAAGAGGTATCACTTGATGAACGGTGCCGCAGAACAATATCATGCCATAGGTGGGAATCCATAGCGGATAAAACACAGCGCTTAACCCTTTTGCCCCTATTTCCAAGAAATGTCTCATATTTGTCGGCGCATTCGGGCAACGGGTAAACCTAATTGTTCTCGGTATTTGGCAACAGTACGTCGTGCGATGGTATATCCTTTTTGTTTAAGTGCTTCCACCAAAGCATCGTCAGTCAGAGGGTTTTGTTTATCTTCGGCAGCCACACATTCGGTTAATATCTTCTTTATCTCGCGTGTGGATATTTCCTCTCCCTCCGCATTGACCATTTTCTCGGAGAAGAAGAACTTAAGCGGGAAAACGCCGTATTCGGTTTGTACGTATTTGCTATTGCTGACCCGAGAAATTGTGGACACATCGTATCCTGTCATATTGGCAATATCTTGCAGCACCATCGGTTTGAGGTAGGTTTCGTCGCCTTCCATGAACCAATCACGTTGCATTTTGATGATAGCGTTCATAGTGCGTTGCAGGGTCTCGTTGCGTTGTTTGATGGCATCGATGAACCATTGTGCGGCATCTAATTTCTGTTTAACGAAACGGATAGCATCTTTCTGTTCTCCGGAACGGTTCTTTTCAGATGCGGAGTAGTCCTCCAACATATCCCGGTATTCACGGCTGACGTGCAACGAAGGTATATCGCCCGTGTTGAGTGTCAAGATCAGTTTACCGTCTTGGTTCTCCACAAAGAAATCCGGAATGACCACTGTCTGGTGACGGTCATAGATCGTTCCCTGCCACGCGCTGCCCGGTTTGGGGTTGAGTTTGGTTATCTCTGCTATTGCATCTTTCAGTTCCACCGAAGTTATATCCAGACGGTCCTGTATGTGGTCAAAGTGCCGTTTGGAAAAGTCTTCAAAATACTGTGTCAGCATACGCTTCGCCAAACAGACGGCAGGTGTCTCGCTTTTCTGTTCCAGTTGGATAAGCAAGCACTCTTTCAGGTCTTTCGCTCCTACGCCGGGAGGGTCAAATGCTTGAACCTGACGGACCATATCGCGCATTTCGTTGTCGGAAACGGTTAGCCCCTCTCTGAAATAGAGGTCATCGCATAGCTCTTCGGCTGTACGGCGGAGATAACCGTCCTCGTCTATATTGCCGACTATGAATTTGGCAATGTGCCGTTGGGGCTTGTCCATTTTGGTCAGATAGACCTGACTCTTGAGGTATTCTCCAAAGCTTATACCCACTGAGAACGGTATATCGCGTGTGTCGTCATCGCCTCCTGATGTTGCGTTTTGATAGCGATATTCGGGCATCTCGTCGTCCTGAATATACTGGTCGTAGTCAAAATCTTCGTTTTGCAGGGGATTGCGATAGTCGTCTGTGTTCTCATCGCCAAAATCCTCATCTTTGGCGGATAAGGAGGCTTCGTTATCTAACGGGTCTGCCCCTTCCTCCAAGGCGGGGTTTTCCTGTAATTCCTCATTGACGCGTGCACTCAACTCACACGACGGCAGTTCCAACAGACGTACCACTTGTATTTGTGCAGGGGATAGTTTCTGTTGCAATTTGAGGTCTTGTGTAAGATTGAGTGTTTGCATTGTGCCGGGGCTTTTATCGGATTATCGAGTCAATGATATAATCGAGTTGTTCGTCGGTCAATTCGGTGTGCATAGGCAATGACAGCACGCACGAAGCCAAGCGTTCAGCAACGGGGAAATCGCCTTGCTGATAACGCGGGTCTTGGTAGGCTTTTTGCATGTGCAGAGGCACCGGATAATAAATCATGGCAGGTATATTCTTTTCTGCCAAGCGGGCTTTCAGTTGGTCGCGGTCCTGTCCAACGACACGCAAGGTGTATTGGTGGAAGACGTGTGTGGAATGGGTATCCCGTCCCGGAATAAGTATATCTTCCCGTCCGCCGAAAGCCTTGTCATAGCGGGCTGCGGCTGCCTGACGGGCAGCAATATACTCGTTCAAATGGGGCAGTTTGGCATCTAAGATAGCAGCCTGTATGCTATCCAAACGCGAATTGACACCTACTTCGTCGTGGTGATAACGTACTACCATGCCGTGGTTGGCGATAGCCCGTATATGGGCTGCGAGGTCGTCATCGTCGGTAAAGAGGGCTCCGCCGTCTCCGTAACAACCCAAGTTCTTTGAAGGGAAGAAAGATGTGCAACCTATATTACCCATCGTGCAGGCTTGCTTTTGTGTGCCGTCGGAGAACGTGTAAACGGCTCCTATGGCTTGGCAACCGTCTTCCACCACGTATAAGTTGTGTTCTTGGGCAATGGCCAAGATAGCCTCCATATTGGCGCATTGGCCGAATAGATGAACCGGCACAATGGCTTTGGTGCGCTGCGTGATGGCTTTGCGTACGGCATCAACGGAGATGTTCATGGTGTCCCAATCCACATCTACTACCACCGGTGTCAGCCCTAACAGGGCAACCACTTCGGCGGTGGCGATAAAGGTAAAGGTTGGGGTGATAACTTCGTCTCTGGGCTTGAGTCCCAGTGCCATCAGGGCTATTTGCAGGGCATCGGTGCCGTTTCCTACGGGGATAACATGCTTGGCACCCGTGTACTGCTCTAAATGGGTTTGGAACTCATTTACTTTGGGACCTTTGATGAATTGGGCGGACTCAATAACGTCCATGATACCTTTATCTACCTCTTCTTTTATGTGCTGATACTGCGTTTGCAGATCAACCATTTGAATCGCTTTCATTGCGTGCAGTCTATTATTTGGTGTTGGCGTTGGCAGCGTCTGCTTGTACATCTTCGGCTGAAGCGTAAACGCTGGCTTTGTCCAATTTCAATACAACATCCTTGGCGACTTCGACAAGGAAGGTATTGTCTTGTACCTCTTTGATGATACCGTGAATCCCGCCGGCGGTAATGACCTTATCGCCTTTTTTCATGGCGTCGCGTTGTTTTTGAAGTTCTTTTTGTTTCTTGGTCTGTGGGCGAATCATAAAGAAATAGAAAACCACAAAGATGAGAATCATCATAACCCAGAAACTCATCTGACCTTGACCTTGTGTAGCGGGAGCTGCGTCTTGAAGAAAAATTAAGTTTAGCATAGTTATTGTATTTTAAATGTTTGTTGTTCTTTGATTATTTCGTCTAATATACCGTTGACAAAGATATAACTTTTCTCGGACGAATACTCTTTTGCCAGTTCGATATATTCGTTCAGTGACACTTGTGCTGCTATTTCGGGGAAGCAGTTTATTTCGGTTAGTGCAAGAATCAGAATAACTCGGTCCATAAATGCCACGCGTGCCATATCCCAGTTTTTCAGGTGTTTTTCGATTATACTGCTCCATTCCTCGGTGTGGGCGATAGATTCTGTCAGCAAGTCTTGTGCAAATTGCAGCTCGTTCTCGCTGTCAAACATGGGCAATAGGGGTTGAGTGGCTCCGTTTTCCTGTTTGAAGCGTTTAACTGTTTTGACCACGTAACTCAGCACCACGTTGAGGTCTGTTTCCCAGTTTTGTTGGTCCAGGCATAGTTCTAATTCGTCTAATGCGTTGATTAGGTCGGTGTTGTCGGGCAGCAGCAGACTGTAGATTTTTTTCCACAACTCTTTCTCATCTTCGTAGGTGGGGGCTTCTTTTTCCATGAAGAGTTGGTAGTAATACTGTTCCTGCAGATTTTTGAACAAAGCAGGCATAACGTTCAGACCGGCATCCCAACTGAGATGTCCGCTTTGCATAATGTGGCGTATGGCTTTGTTTTGAAATATCTGGTTTGCGAACGAGTTATCCGCGAAGCGGCGGTTAGGTGCAAAGGCACTATGGGTAGCTTTAGCCCGTTGTTCCTGCTCTGTGATTTGGTTTTGAACATAGGTCGTCAATTCATCGGCAAGAGCCAACAGCATAGCGTATAGGTTGTAGGTGTCCGCAAAACTTTTCACTAATTCTTTTTGTGCCTGTGAGGGTGTTTTTTCACCGTCTGTATAGTAGGCGAACAGGGTCTGTAAGACGCGTGTTCTAACCATTGTTCTGTTAATCATTCCACTGAATTTTTAATTTCGGCTACAAAGGTACAAATAAAATTTGATATGTGCAAATAAATTTGCTTTTTTTATGGTCCCTCTTACCACGTAGTGAAGGGGTGTTGGCTGAGGTAGGAGTTGTAATAGCGACGGTCCATCGTCACTTCTTCGCCTAAAAAAGCAGGGTGTTCAAAGGTCATATTTTCGTCGGGTAATTCAACCTCAGCCATTACTAAACCTTGGTTATCGCCGAAGAACTCGTCCACCTCACAAGTCAGACCGTCTGCCAACGGCACCAGCCAACGTGTTTTGTCTATCGTTCCCGGCAGAGCAATCCGGAAAAGTTCGTCAGCCTCTGCAACCGAAATCTCTTTCTCAAATTCATAACGGGAAAACCCTTTTTGGTTGATTTTCGATTTGATGGTTAGAAAAGCCTGCTCCCCCCAGTGGCGTACACGAACGGAACAATTGCTTTGTAGGCATAAATAGCCCTGACGGATACGTATGTGGTTGGTAGCCAAATGTTTATAACTGTCGTCTTTGACGAGAAACTTACGTTCTATTTCGATATTATTGATGCTGCTCACGGAGTAAATCATTTACTGTTTTAACGGGATTGAAGGTTGAGACAGGCACCTCAACAAACAACGTGTTCCATCGGCTCATCGCCCCGTTCCATAATCCGGGCAATTCAAGAGCCAGGAGTTCTTTGCCGTCTTTGCTCTTACGGGAGATAAAGCCTGTTTGCGGGTCCACAAAGTCCGGCAGGTTGTAATTATTGCCGTTCTCGTCGCGGATAGCGCACACCAAATCCACGGGATTGAAGTGTGTGGCGTTTTCCATAAGTGTCTTGTCCTGTATTTGGCTGGATTCCAATATCTGTCGCGATATTATGCCGTCCGCCTCGCGTACCAAGAAAGGTCCTCCGCCGGGTTCGCCGGTATTCTTCACCACGCCGCACACGCGGATAGGACGGCGCAGGCGTGCTTTCTCGTCCTCGCTAACAGACGGGTCGCGCAGGATAGAGAAGACCCGTTTTTGCTCCTCTACGAGCACTCCTGCCAAAACCTGCTTAAAGAGTATAGTGTCTTTTTTGCGGCGGTCGGGCACCACATTGTCGATATTCTTAATGAAGACTATATCGGCATCTTGTTGATTCAGGTTCTCAATCAATGCACCGTGTCCTCCGGGCCGGAAAAGCAACGAGCCGTCGGCTTGACGGAAGGGCGTGCCGTCGGGGTTGGCGGCAAGGGTATCGGTGGACGGCATCTGTTCGGAGAAAGTAACCTCGTAATACACTCCGTATTTCTTCTCTAAAGCCGGCAGGCACTCCGCTATATGTTGCCGGAAAAGGGGCAGGTGTTCGTGCGAAACGGTGAAGTGCAAACGGACGATACCGTCAGACGCTGCGTACAAAGCCCCCTCGACCAAATGCTCCATAGCCGGTGTGCGTGCGCCTTCCCGGTAGGCGTGAAAAAGCAGCAGACCCTTGGGCAGGTTGCCGTAGTTCATATCTTTTAATAAATAACGGACTGCCTCTTGTCCCTGCTTGTCAGCCAGTTGCGTGCCGAAGGCGAACTTGTCTTTGTTGGTAAGGAACTCCGCGATGAAAGGCGTTTCTATGCCGTCTTCCAGATAGGCGAACAGGTCTTTGAACATGCGGCTGGCTGCTCCGCTGGCGGGTACGAATTTCAGTACGGAATGACCTTCTGCCAAATAGTCTTGCCACACTTGCACGTAGTGTTCACGCTCTGCCACCGACGGCCGCAAAATGCCGTTTTTGGTAGAAGCAGGGGCAACGATGTCCAATGAAGGGAAACCGTTACGGAATGATGATAACTGCTTTTCGGCTTGTTCCAAAGTGATGTGCCGTTTCTCTAATTGCCGGATGTCGGAAGGTGTAAACATGGGATAAAAGAATTAATTTCACGCAAAGATACGGAAAAAAATGCATATTTGCAAAACTATTTGTATTTTTTTGTGTAAAAATTTGTTTATTTCAAAAAAATGTTGTACTTTTGCACGCTTTTTCAAAAACGAAGCAGATTCAGACAAGAATCCAATAACCTCGAGCCTCGACGAGAAACTTGTTTCGAGTCGAAACATCAAAGCACAACTTGTTGTGATTTGAAGAGGAGAAAGGAACGAAGCGCCTCATTTGCGCTGCAAATTCATTTCGCGAAGTTTCTTTCGACGACAGGAAGGGTGGGTGAGTGGCTGAAACCAACAGTTTGCTAAACTGTCGTACGGGTAACTGTACCGGGGGTTCGAATCCCCCCTCTTCCGCAAAAGCGGATTCGGGATGAAGCCGAATGATAGCGGAAACAAGAACGGAAGTCCAATCGGGCTTCCGTTTTTTTATGAATTTTGCTCCCCAAATTTTGCTGTCTCCAAATTTTGCAGTCCCCAATCTTGCTTCCTTAATTCTGCTTCCTTGATTTTTCCGAGCATTTTCTTTACTATTCCTTTATGATTCCTTTACTATTCCTTTATGATTTCTTTATGATTTTTCTATGATATAGCATACGCTATCGAAAGGATACAATGTCTTTGTTTTAGAGACGAAAAAAATGCAAAGTAAGGCGTTTTAGAGGTAAAAAAATCGCAAAATAAGGCGTTTTAGAGGTAAAAAAATCGCAAAATAAGGCGTTTTATTTGCATAAGTCATTTATTATTAGTATCTTTGCGTTTGAATTTGATATATATGACTATAGCAGACCAAATACAAGCCATTCGGGCGGAATTACCCCAAGGTGTGACACTCGTTTGCGTCAGCAAGTACCAAAGCGAGGAAGCCATCATGGAGGCGTACAACGCCGGCGAACGGGACTTTGGCGAGAGCCGTGTGCAGGAACTATGCAAGAAGCACGCAGACCTGCCAAAGGATATCCGATGGCACATGATAGGGCACTTGCAGACCAACAAAGTAAAATACATCGTACCCTTTATACACCTCATTCAGAGCGTCGATAGTTGGCGACTATTAGAGGCTATCGACAAAGAAGCCGGCAAGATAGGACGCAGAGTGGACGTTTTGCTGGAAGTTCATGTCGCCCAAGAGCAGACGAAAAGCGGCATGACGATAGCCGAACTGCAAGACATTCTCCCCCGCCTCGGCGAATTGGAGCATGTGGATGTTCAGGGACTGATGACGATGGCAACCAATACGGAGGACGAGCAGGAGATACGCCGCTGCTTCCGCCAACTGTCCACTATCAACTGTCAACTGTCCACTCTCAGCATGGGCATGAGCGACGACTACCCGATAGCCATAGAGGAAGGCAGCACGATGGTACGGATAGGGAGTAAGATATTCGGTGAAAGACTAAATGTATAAGGCGATTTATGAAGATTACTTTACTGGTGGTCGGCAAGACGACAGACAAGCAGTTGGAGAATATGATACAGGACTATGTGGAACGCATAGGACATTACGCGTCAATGGAGGTAAGGACCGTTCCGGAACTGAGAAATGCCAAGTCGCTCACTCCAGCCCAGCAGAAAGAGAACGACAGCAATAACATATTGGCTGTATTGCCGGACAATGCAGATATCTTCTTGCTGGACGAACGCGGAACGGAGAGGCGCAGTATAGAATTTGCCGAGTGGATAGGGAAACGCCTGGTTGCCGGACGAAATATAGCGTTTGTGATAGGCGGACCATTCGGCTTTTCCGAAGCGATGTATAAACGCGCTAACGGATTGATAAGTATAAGCAAGATGACGTTTTCGCATCAGATGATACGTCTGCTGTTTGTGGAACAGGTGTACCGTGCCATGACCATACTGAAAGGAGAGAAATATCACCACGAATAACGAATAAAAGGATATAATATGCATAATCTGATTGAACAAAACTTAGTTGAGCAGGCCAATCAATTGATTGAAAAGGCAGGTAGAGTTGTGATTATTACCCATATATCGCCCGATGGTGACGCGATGGGTTCTTCGTTGGGGATGAAACATTATCTGTTGAGTTTAGGCAAGAAGGTTCATGTTGTGGTACCTAATGAATATCCTATTTTTCTGTCTTGGCTACCCGGAGCCAGAGAAGATATTGTATATGACAAATTTCCTGCCCAGGCAGAAGAGGCATTGTTTCAGTCCGATTTGATAATCGTTACTGATTTTCAGGAGCCGAAACGCGCCGGCGATGCGTTGGGTGCCCAAATAGAGGCTATGAAAGCAGCCGGTAAGCCGATTATTATGATTGACCATCATCTTCATCCGACGGATATGGCAGATGTGGCTATTTCCTACCCTGCGTGTGCTTCCGCCAGTGAATTGGTCTATCGTCTGGTTGCCCAGATGAACGCCATTGAGCATCATCCGTTAGGCGAGTATGCCCTGAAATATGCTACCTGTATCTATACCGGCATGATGACCGATACCGGTAATTTCCAGTACAACAGCAATGACCCCGAGATATACGAAATCGTAGCCGAACTAATGCGTGCCGGTGTAGATAAAGATGCGTGTTATGACCACGTGTTTAATCAGTTTCATGCCGGCAGAATGCGTTTGGTGGGGTTCTGCTTATACCGCAAGATGCGTATCTTCCCGGAAAAGCATATAGCCCTAATCGCCTTGTCTGCCGAAGAGTTGAAGCAGTTTTATTTTAACAGCGGAGATGCCGAAGGCATCGTCAATATGCCGTTGCAAATCAAAAAAGTGTGGTATAGTTGTTTCATGCGCGAAGATACGGACAAAATCAAACTGAGTTTCCGCAGTAAAGGCGACCGCCCTGTAAATACCTTTGCACATGATATATACAACGGCGGCGGCCATAAAAATGCCGCCGGCGGTGAATTTTACGGTTCGTTGGAAGATGCCGTCAAACTATTTCTGACTAATTACGGGAAATACTGCCAATAATTACTGTTCGTACGAATCGTCCGGAGCGCGCGTAATGCTGTGGCGTATATTATGCAGCGCATTATATAGGTTTTGCTCCATTGCCCGTATTTCTTCCTGTTCCTGATCGTGTATGATTAGGTCCAACTCGCGTCTTGCACGTACGTCATAGTCCTCATATTCGCCTATCTGCTTTTTATGCAACTTAGCCTGATAATGCCGTGACCGGATAGTATAAAGCAGAAAACTTACTCCAAAATAGACGGCTGCCATTATCCACATCATATAGTACTCCCCCGGAACATGGGCCAACGTGGTGCCCATAGAATTCATTTGCAGGAAACCGTGTACGCCCCACGTATAAGGAATAAGCGTGGAAACATAACCCCAAATATCCGGCATTGCCATAACGGGCCAACTGACTCCACTGAGGAACAGGAAGATAAGTGACGTGGGCATTAGCATAATCAAGCCTGTTTCACGCTCTTTCATAAAGGCGGATATGCTGATACCAAAATAGATAGTTGCCAATAAGAAAGGCACCATCCAACGGATAATATCCCCTGTTGGGCCGATATGGGGCAGGTGGAACAGCCGCGGAATAAGCAGCAGGACATAACTGCTCAAAGCCATATACAACACGAAATATGCGGCTCCACGCCCAAGCAAGATACGCAAAACGGAATAACGTCTTCTGCGCCCCGGCAAGATAAACACCTCGCGGTTCTCTTGCGCCGCCGTTCCGGTCAGCATAGATATACCGAAAAGTAAGGTCTGGTGAAGAATCAACACCAAGACACAGGGAATCAGGAAATGGCCGTAACCGCCACTTTCCACGAACATGGTATTCTCTTCGTAAGGAGCCGCCTGCACAATCTCCCAACTAAATTCCTTATCCATGTTCATTGCGCCGTAACGCTCCACCTGAATATTATACATATTGTCCAGCATAACCTTGTTGGCACCGAGGTACACATTTTTCATGTATAGCAGGCTGGACATATCGCAGAAAAGGGACAGCGTGGCAGATTTAAGTCCGGAAGCCAAGTTATTGTTAAAGTCGGAAGGAATATACAAAATACCATGTACTTTGCCGTGTTTGACCAAGTACTCAGCCTCTGCCATGTTAAGACAGATATGCGTTACTTCCACTTCCGATGTAGCATTCCACTGATGTATAAATCGTCGGCTTTCCGGAGAATGGTCCATGTCAACCACTGCAACAGGAACATCAGTCAAACTATTCTTCCAATAAATCAGATTGTATAACAACGGATAAAGCAGTACGGCAACAAAAAAGAGCACAATTACGCCCGGATCGTGGAAGATACGGCGCATCTCCTCACAGAACACATTCCATGTGTCGGATATTTTAAGTATCAGATTGCTTTCCAAGCGGAACATGCGATGCTCATGCCGAATATTGGATTTTACCGCCTCTATTTTCTCTCGATTTATTTTTTTCATCATTTCAAGGGGTAATTTTGGTCAATAAACGCATTCCGTAACCGTTTGGCAACTAAAATCTGTGGCACAAAGAAAAGGAAGAGGTACAAGAACATCGGCAGCGAGTCCAATAACGGATTGCCAAATAAAGCCTCGTTGGAGAAGATTCGGAAATAATGTCGCAAAGGGAAGATATTTACAACACCCCTCATAACGGGCAATAAACCTGTAACAGGAAAAGTAAAGCCGGAACAAGAGAACCCTAACATGCCGTACAATGCTCCAATCGACAGCGCATCACGCAGAACAGGTAATAATCCGACAATGGTTGTTCCCATAGCCTGCATCGCCATGACGAACAGGAACATACCCACCTGCAAATGCCATAACTGCCCCATCATAGGGAATTTCAGAATACGGAACATAAGGATATTGAGCGTCCAACCCATCATACAATATACAAAAGTGTGCGGAAGAAATTTGCCGATTAAAGCATAAAAGATATTTCCTTTTGTTTCCGCCAATAATTCCCGTGATGTTTTCCACTTCAACTCCAGTCCTAAGGTATAAATAGTGATAATAAGCACAATCAGTCCTAATATTCCGGGCAAGATAATGCTGGACAGATAGACCGAGTAGTTGCTTGACGGATTGGACAGCATGTGTGCATCAATGGTAATAGGCTGAATCCGTTGCATAATCAAATGGTCAGGCAGTCCTTTTTTTCGCAGCACTTCTCGCTGGAATGCTCCGGAAATCAGGTTACCGAACATCATCAGTTGTTTATACGCAGTTGTGCCCGCCATAGTGTAAGCCATATTGGTGTAGAAAGTCAACTTGGGTCGTTTGAACGCCAACATATCGGCGTAAAAATTATCGGGAATAACCAAAATGGCATATACCCATCCTTGTTGCATTGCCACCCGCGCTTCCTCAAACGTAACGCACCGCACATCAACTTCAACACTTTGTGTGGCGTTCAACTCATGCACTACACGCCGAGAAATGGTTGATTGGTCTAAATCAACCACGGCAATAGGCATTTTTTGAGGCTGACCGGAATGAAGAAGAGTCAAAAAGAAAATACAACTGACGATAAAGACGATGATAGTCGAATAAAAATAAATCGGCTTATAATACATCACCTTCATTTCACGTCTCGCAACGCGCCATATTGTACGGAAAAAATCTCCCATAACTGTCACAATACGGAATAATTAACGTACAACAATAGCAGACATTCCCGGACGCAGTCCGGCAGGAATATCTCCCATCGGGCGTGCCTTTACATCGAAAGTCTTAACGTCGTACCCTCCGTTTGTTTGTGTGCTGCGCCAAGTGGCGTAAGATGCCATAACCTTGATATACGTTACTTTAACCCGCCATGTTCCTTGCCCTAAAGCAGGAATACGAATATCAAATTCGGAACCCATTGTGATGTCTCGCAACATATCCTCGCGAATGGCGAAGTGGAACCATAAGTCGTCCAAATCAACGATAGACATGACGGGCGAACCTTGTCCCACCAATTCTCCGCGTTTTGGGAATAAATCGGACACTTCTCCATCAATAGGAGACAATAAATACCGTTCTGCTTGTGCGATATGTACTTCTTGCAGAATACCATCTACGCGGTCCACCATAGCCTTAGCGGCAGCTTGGTCCTCTGTACGCGCTCCTTTGAGTGCCATATTGTATTGTGATTCAGCGGCATTACGATTGGCAACAGCCACTTTGTATTGGGCTTCTGTCTCGTCGTATTTCTGTGTGGAAACAACACCTTTTTCGTGCAAACGTTTTACACGCTCAAAGGATTTGCGATACACTTCTTCTCCGGCTTTTGCTTTTTGGAATAATTCGTAAGCACCTTGTATCTGTTCTTCACGCGCACCGTTGATGGCTTTTTCGTTCTGTGCCTGCGCGGCACGACGAGCTGCACGGGCTTGTTCCAGTTTAGCCTCTACCTCTGGGCTGTTGATGATAACCAATGTATCCCCTTCGTGAACATAATCACCTTCTTCTACCAAGTAACGCTCTATACGGCCGGGAACTTTTCCGCTAACACGATATTCTGACGCTTCAGCCTCGCCTGTAATCTGCATAGGCTCCGGACGTACTGCTAAAATGCCAATCAGGGCTACGATGATGATGACAGAGAACAGAATAATCAGTCCCAGCATCATATTTCCTTGTTTTTGTTCTAATTGTTGATTCTCCATATATGTGTATGTCTTAAACTGTTTGTCTTTATTTTAACATGCCCGTGTGCTGGCGGAAAGTCAGTTCCGCCATGCGAAGTGTCACGGCTGCATCAATCTTTTCCGTATAGGCATTTTCCCAAGCTGTTTGTGCCATCATCACGTCGGTAGCAGTAGCTACGCCCTCGTCGTATGCTTCTTTGGCAAAACGCAGATTCTCTTCTGCCGATTTGATGTTAGCTTTTGCGCGAAGCAGTGAGTTATTGGCCTCTATGACACGATGTTTGTCCTGTGTGGCTTGCAATTCGATTTTTTCAGACGCTTCTTCCATCTGTAATTCTACGGTCTTGGCTTTGTGTTTTGCTGCCTTATAGTTAAGAATATCACTGGCATGAGCGATAGGCAGGTTAACGGCTACGCCAACCGAGAAGAAGCCTCCAAAGTCATTCTTGAATCCGTCTTTGACATTAGGATTGGTAGCAATATAATTGGCACCGGCAACGATATTGGGTTGCAAGAATGAACCGGCTAAACCGACTCCGGCTTTTGCCATTTTCTTTGCTTCTGCTAACATTTGCAACTCTTCACGGTTTGCCAGTATCTCATTCATACTGACTTCATCGGTTTGCAAAACAGCATCGTCTAAACCGGTATCGTCCAAAATAATATCCTCATTCAAAGGCAGTCCGACTAATTGGCATAAAGCCATCTTGCTCAGTGCCAAACCATTTTCGGCTTTGCTGAGTGACGACTCGGCTTCGTTCAACTTAACGCGAACTTTCAGTATATCAGCCTGTGTGGCTACGCCTTCCTCCAATGCAGCTTCCACATTGCTTAACAGCGTACGGAGCAGATTGGTGTATTGTTGAGCCAATTTGCGTTTCTCGTTCACGCTGAGTACACGCCAATAGGCTTCTTCCACATCTACCATCAGTTGAGCATTGTTTTTTTGACCTTTGATCTGCTCAAGTCTCTCGTATGATTTCATCAACTTATACGAGTTGATTACTTTACCACCCACATAAATAGGTTGTACCAGTCCCACTTGTGCTGCAAAGACGTGATGAAAATCCAATGTCAGACTGTTGTATATTTCGTCAAATGCACCTCCTATACCTGCTTGGATATCTTTACCAAAACTTGTTTGAGGCTGCCAACCTGAATAACCGGCAGAAGAAAGGGTATAACCATTACTTAATTCTAAGACCGAAGGTAAGATGTGTGCGTTTGATGTGTTGTACATATAGGCACCATTGGCTGAGAACTTGGGGAAGAAATTTGCCAAGGCGGCTTTTCTCATTAGTTGAGCAGCTGCGATATTTTCGTGGTCTATCTGAGATTGCTTGTTGTTTTGTACAGCCATATTACGACAACCGTCCAAGGTCAATAATTGCTGACCCGAGACGGCAAGGCAATACGTCGTCAACAACAAGAAAAGAAACGGTCTTTTCATAAGTGTATTTTTACTGTTATTTTAGTGTTTATACAACTCCGCTAAAGCCCATAAATGCCATAGCCAAAATACCGGCGGTAAGTAGGGCGATAGGGGTTCCTTGCATGGCTTTAGGTACTTTATTCATACTCAATTGCTCGCGTATGCCGGCAAAGAGCACCAGTGCCAATGCAAAACCGATAGCGGTAGCAAAGGCAAAGATAGTACCATTGAGCAGCCCCTCTGCGGGAGCACCGCCCGGCATCTTGTATGTTCCGTTGGCTACAAGGATAGCAACACCCAACAGGCAGCAGTTGGTGGTAATAAGAGGCAAGAAAACACCCAAAGCCTGATAAAGTGACGGGGAAATTTTCTTCAGTACGATTTCAATCATTTGCACAAGGGCGGCAATAACCAAGATAAAGAGAATGGTTTGGAGGAACTCAACACCCCAAAGAACCAGTAATTTCTGCAATAAATAGGTTACGATAGTTGCGAGCGTCAGTACAAACGTTACAGCGGCACCCATTCCGAGGGCGGTGTCAATTTTCTTACTAACTCCCAAGAACGGGCAGATTCCTAAGAACTGACTTAATACGATATTATTGACGAATATCGCGCTGATAAATATTAAAAAGTATAGCATATTATTTTTTCATTAATTTTTGAACCAAAGCCATAATATATCCTAAGCAGATAAAAGCACCCGGGGCAAGTACAAAGATAAGGGCTCCGTATTGTCCGTCATAGATGTGCGCTCCGAAGATGCAACCTGTACCCAATAATTCACGCACGGCACCGATAACGGTTAAAGAAAGCGTGAATCCAAGTCCCATTCCAATTCCGTCTAATGCGCTGAGACCCACATTGTTCTTGCAGGCAAAAGCTTCTGCACGACCCAACACGATACAGTTAACAACAATCAGCGGAATAAACAAGCCAAGGGTGGCGTAGATAGCAGGCACGTACGCTTGCATAAGGAGTTGCAATATACTGACGAAAGTAGCAATAACAACAATGAATGCAGGAATACGCACCTTGTCGGGGATAACGTTCTTCAGTAATGATATAACCATATTGGAACAAATAAGTACGAACATGGTTGCCAGTCCCATAGACATACCATTGACGGCACTGGTGGTCGTTGCCAATGTGGGGCACATACCAAGCACCAAACCGAACGTAGGATTCTCTTTGAGAATACCGTTTGTTAATGTTTTCAAAGCATTATTCATTGTTAGCCTCCTTTCCATCGTGCATTGTGCATTGTGAACCATCTACTTGTGAAGCACCTGTCCAGGCTTCTACTTGTTCGCCTTGTTGTGCTTTCCACTCCGCGTACGCGCTGTTTATTGCACTAAGGAACGCGCGTGAGGAGATAGTAGCGGCAGTGATAGCATCTACCGAACCGCCGTCTTTCGATACAGTGAATTGTCCGTCTGCTACGCGACCAACGATACATTGTCCGGGTTTGTCCGCATTTTTGAACCATTCTACGATATGGGTTCCCAAACCGGGCGTTTCTTGTTGTTCCAATACTTCGTAACCGAGTATAGTACCGTCTTGAGCAAAACCGACCATCAGTCGGATCGGACCGCCAAAACCGTTGGCCGTGCATTCAATAGCCGTTCCTTCCTGACCATTCAATACAGCCACTTTTGCGGCGTTTTGTTCAGCTTCTTTTTGTGCTTCAATCTGGGCTTTGGTTACCATATATACGGCAGCCAATCCCGCTGCGGCTACCAATGTGATAGAGGTCAGCGAGAGCACCATATTTTTAAATGTACTTTCCATTTTAGCCATAGTTGTGTCTCCTATTTTTTTACGACCTCACCGAAACGGCGTGGACGAATCTTGTTCAACAAAGGTACGGTAGCGTTCATAATCAAGATAGCGAAGGACATTCCCTCAGGATAAGCACCCCAAGTACGAATAACCATTACAATCAATCCGATGCCGATACCGAAGATAACTTTACCCCAACCGGTCATAGGACTGGTCACATAGTCGGTTGCCATAAAGAAAGCTCCGAGCATGATACCACCGGTGCAGAGGGACAGTGCCGTATAGTGACAGGGACACATTCCCTCGGGAGTGCCCAAAGCGGCAAAGGCAGCAACGGTAGCAAGAATACTAACCGGAATATGCCACGTAATCACTTTGGTGCAAATCAGGAATATGCCGCCGGCAATCAGTGCGATAGCACTCACTTCACCTAACGAACCGCCCATGAATCCAAAGAAAGCGTCTTGCAGGTTAGGCAGTTTGTCCATCAGTGACATATCGCCGTTCTTGATGATTTGCTTCATAGCAGCCAACGGAGTGGCTCCTGTGGCTGCATCTACGTACGAGCCGCCAAAACCTTGTGGCAAAGGCCATGTGGTCATTTGTACGGGGTAAGCAATGAGTAAGAATACACGACCGACCAAAGCGGGGTTGAAGGGGTTTTGTCCCAGTCCGCCAAAGGTCATCTTACCTACACCGATAGCCACGATGGCACCGATAATAACTAACCACCAGGGAAGATTACTGGGTAGGTTGAATGCCAGCAAAAGACCGGTCAAGATGGCGGAACAATCACACAGGGTAGGTTGTTGTTTGAGCACCCACTTAGCGATAATCCACTCTGTGGCGCAACATGCAACAATACTGATAAGCGTGGTAATCAGGGCACCCCAACCGAAAGCCGCCAATGATACGGCATAAGCAGGCAGTAAGGCTGCAATTACCAAAAGCATATTTTTCCGGACACTATCGCCGCTGTGTGCGTGCGGAGCCGGAGCAACAATTAATTTTTTCATATCTTGCAATTTACAATATTCGTTTACCTATTATTTTTTTGCTTCGGCGGCGGCTTTGGCAGCAGCTTGGCGGGCACGTATATTACCGCCTACAATGGCTTTACCGCTACGCACGTAGTCCAACAGCGGACGATGGCTCGGACAGGTGAATTGGCAGCAACCGCACTCGATACAGTCCATTATATCGTGTGCCTCCATCTCGTCGTACATCTTCAATTCGCTTTGGCGGCTGAGCAAGTAGGGCTCCAGACCCATCGGGCAAGCACTGACGCATTTGCCGCAACGGATACAGTTCTCCACTTCGCCACGACGACTCTCTTTCTCCGGCAGGAAAAGCAATCCGCTGGTGCGCTTGTGGGCGGGCATGTCGATGTTGTTCATTGCGCGACCCATCATCGGACCACCGCCGATAATCTTACCTGTATCTTCAGGAATGCCGCCTGCCAACTCCACCACCTGTGCAAGCGGTGTACCGAAGCGAACCAAGTAGTTACCCGGTTTGGCTACGCTCTTTCCCGTCACGGTCATAACGCGCGAGATAAGCGGTTTGTTCTTTTGTACAGCCTCGTAGATGGCATAGATAGTGGCTACGTTGTCCACCACGGCACCTGTTGAAATAGGTAGCGCACCGCTGGCTACTTGACGGCCTATGCAGGCATCAATCAGTTGTTTCTCACCACCTTGCGGATACTTAAGTTTAAGAGGCTTAACCTCTACGCCTAATGTCTTCTGTGCCAATTCGGTCATGCGGGCAATAGCATCGGGTTTGTTTTTTTCAATACCGATAATAGCACGGCTGATGCCCAATGCGCGCATTACAATTTGAATACCGATAACCACTTCCTCACCGTGCTCCAACATCAGTTGGTGGTCACAGGTCAGATAGGGCTCACATTCTACACCGTTCACAATCAGCACTTCGGCTTTTTGTCCGGGAGGGGGGCATAACTTGACGTGTGTCGGGAAACATGCCCCGCCGAGACCCACTATACCGGCTTTGGCAATCTTGTCAACAATCTCTTTGGGGTCTAAATTGCACTCGCGAATAACGTCTGATGTGCGGTCTATACCTTCCATCCATTCGTCACCTTCCACATCGATAAAGATGGCAGGCATTTTCATGCCCCATGCGTCGATGGTGGTGTCTATCTTGGTAACGGTGCCGCTGACACCCGAGTGTACGTTGGCACTGACGAATCCGCCGGCTTCTGCCAATAATTGACCCACTTTAACCTTGTCGCCTTTTTGAACAACAGGCTTAGCCGGTGCACCGATATGCTGTGCAAGAGGTATGATAGCCTGTTTGGGCAACGCACATTCCGTAATCGGCTGATGAGCCGAATAAATCTTATTGTCTTTTGGGTGAACTCCACCTATTTTGAATGTACTCATAATATGCAACTTTATTTGTTATACGGCAAACAATTCGGGAAGATAGCCATAGGTGTCTTCAATGCTTGAATCTTGGCTGCTATAGCGGGATCAAATTTCTCGTCACCCGTAGCAGCAGGTGTTTCTGCGGCGGCAGCCGGAGCAGCCGCTTTGCTTAGTCGTTGTTCAAAGCCCATGCCCCACAATGCTCCGGTTGGACATTGCGGTTCACATTCGCGGCAAACAACACATTTATCGAAATCTATATAGGCTACATTGTTGGTAACGGTGATAGCCTCTTGCGGGCAAACTTTGGCGCATAGACCGCAACCGATACAAGCGTTAGCGCAATTCTTTTTGGCAACGGGACCCTTGTCCTGGTTGATACATTTAACTACCATACGTTGGCCGTTCTCGCCTTTCTTACGCAGTTCGATGATGTGACGGGGACAAGCCTTGACACATTTTCCGCAACTGGTACATTTGTTTTCATCTACCTCGGGCAGACCGGTCTCGGGGTTCATCGTGAGGGCTCCGAACTGACAGGCAGCCACGCAGTCGCCACAACCTAAGCAACCGTAAGCACAGCCACTCTCGCCCACGTACATGGCGTTCATGATGGAGCAGGAACGTGTGCCGTTGTATTCACTGGTGCGAGGACGCGCCTCACACGTACCGTTACAGCGGATAACCGCTACTTTAGGCTCTCCTGCGGGAGCAGCCATACCGAGGATGGTACCGACTTTTTCCATTGTCGGAGCACCTCCAACCGGGCAGAACAGACCGTCTAACGAGGACGCTTTGGTGCATGCTTCGGCTAATGCACGACAGCCGGCAAAACCGCAACCTCCACAATTGGCTCCGGGAAGTACTTCCTGAACCTGATCAATTCGAGGGTCTTCTTCTACCTTGAACTTCTGGGCAATGAAATAAAGCAGCACAGCGGCTACCAATCCTGTCACACCCAGAACGAGCAATGCAATAATAATTGGATTCATAATATGTTTTTTTTAATAGTGATACTATATTTTGGGTTTGCATGCCCATAGAACCAGATAATAAAGGGCAACCAATCCTAATGCTACTCCGCATATAATCCATTCATTGATATGCACGGCACTCAGTCCTATTACACTCCCTGCTAATACCACAAAGGGCAAGATATAACCCAACGTAAGGGCTTTCCATTGTTGCTTTTGAGTATAGCAACTCTCCTCTGTCTGCCTGCATTGGTTTTTCAACGAACAGGACATACACCCCTCTGCCTTATTGAACGAATTATCGGACACAATACACAAATAAACGTGCAAAATTATAAATAATTTCTCACATAAGCAAATAAAAAGACATTTTTTTGCGTAAAAAGCGTGTTTATTTGGTAGTCTGAAAGCTGTTTTGTATCTTTGTACTGTAAATTAAGTGTATTATGCCGAGAAAATCTCAAAGAACATCAGTCAACAGCGACGCACAAAAATCTTCGACATGGGGAAATTATTGGTACACCTTGACAGGGGACGGTCGGGCAAGATTAATTGTCGGAATTGTTTTGCTCACGCTGACGCTGCTGACTACCATAGCATATTTCAGTTTCTTTTTCACAGGTAAAGCCGATTATTCAATCGTGGAATTGTCGCGTGCCGAGCGTGTGGCTAATTCGCTTTCCATTCACAACTGGTTAGGGCTTCCCGGAGCCTGTGTGGCACGCGCTATGATAGATGGAGCATTTGGCGTTTTCAGTGTCTTATTCCTCATCATGGGTGCGCTATACGGCTTGCAGCTGCTCAAGGTACTTGACATCAAATGTTGGAAACTTTTCTTCTGCTCGTCGTTCCTGCTGATATGGGGTTCGGTAACGTTGGGCTTTATTCAACTCTTCTGCGCCCGTAACCTGTTTTTCCGTTTGGGAGGGGCTCACGGCGAGTGGCTCGCTACGTTAGGAAACAACTATATGCAGGCATTGGGCATGTCTGTCATTTTACTGGTCACGCTGGTTATTTTCCTGATTATAGCGGATAAACATTTTATCGACAAAGTGCAGTTCTGTTACCGGTCCTTGGCATGCAAACTATGGAAAAAAGATGCGGCAGTGCCTATCGCTGAAAATAATAATGATGATGAGGTGGTTGTGGAAACATCAATCGACCAAAAAGAGATTGATATTAAAATCGTTGAACAGCCTGATACAATCATTGTTGAGCAACCTGTCGAAGAGCCTGTTTTGACGATTGACAAGCCGGTTGACCAAACACCTGATACCCATGCTGATACTTCGGTATCTGATGCACCTTTGGATATAGAAAAAACGGAGGAGGTGGAAATATCCGATGAGAATAATGCCGACCGATGGGAAAAAATGGGGCCTTATGATCCGCGTAAGGATTTGGAGAACTATAAGTTCCCGCCGTTGTCGCTGCTTAAGGTTTATGACAACGAGACAGCTCCTGTTATCGACCAAGCCGAGCAGCAGGCGAATGCCAGCCGCATTGTGCAGACCTTGCGTAATTACGATGTGGAAATCGAATCTATCAAGGCTACTGTCGGTCCTACCGTCACCCTGTATGAGGTAGTGCCCAAGGCGGGTACGCGTATATCCAAGATTCAGTCGCTGGAGAACGATATTATGTTGTCGCTCAGTGCAATAGGTATTCGTATCATAGCCCCGATGCCGGGCAAAGGTACTGTCGGCATAGAGGTACCCAACGAGAAACCGCAAGTCGTTTCCATGCACTCCGTCATCGCTTCCAAGCGATTCCAAGATGAGGTAAAGATGAAGTTGCCGGTGGCTATCGGACGCACCATCACCAATGAAGTCTTTACGTTTGATTTGGCTAAGACACCCCACTTATTGGTGGCAGGTGCTACGGGTCAGGGTAAGTCTGTCGGACTGAATGCCATCATTGCTTCGCTGATTTATAAGAAACACCCTGCTGAATTGAAATTCGTGCTGGTGGATCCCAAGATGGTGGAGTTCAGTATTTATAAACCTTTGATACGCCATTACATGGCGGCTATGCCGGACCAGGAAGACCGGGATATTATTATCACCGACTGCCAGAAAGTTATCAATACACTTAATTCGTTGGTTATCGAGATGGAAGACCGCTATTCCCTGTTGGCAGACGCCAACTGCCGTAATCTGGAGGACTACAACGATAAGTTCAACTCACGCCATCTGAATCCGGTTAAAGATGTGGAGAATGTGGTTACGCATAAGATTCTGCACCATAAATTTATGCCTTATTTGGTTATTGTCATTGACGAATACGGTGACTTTATCATGCAGGCAGGCAAGGAGGTGGAGCGTCCTATCCAGCGTATTGCCCAAAAGGCACGTGCCGTGGGTATGCACATGATTTTGGCTACGCAACGTCCTGACGTTAAAATTGTTACCGGTACTATTAAGGCTAATATACCAACTCGTATCGCTTTCCGTACCCAGTCGGTTGTCGATTCACGTACCGTGCTTGACGCTAAAGGAGCCGACCAGTTGATTGGTAAGGGTGATATGCTCTATTCGGGTGGCGGTAACCTGACGCGTATCCAGTGTGCTTTTATCGACACGCCGGAGGTGGAGGCTCTGGTTAACCACGTCAGTGAACAGCAGCATTTCCTGGCTCCGTATCAGTTGCCGGAATATGTGCCTGAAGGGCAGGAAGAAGCAGTCGCTCCGGGTAGTGTGGATATGAACCGTTTGGATCCTATGTTTGCCGATGTGGCGCGTTATGTGGTTAGCAAGCAGGAAGGTTCTACTTCGCGTCTGCAACGGGCGTTTGAGATAGGGTATAACCGTGCCGGTAAACTCTCTGACCAACTCGAGGCTGCCGGTATAGTCGGACCCAATAAAGGACCCAAGGGACGGGATGTGCTCATTCAGGATATGGATAGTTTGGCACAATTATTGCAGTCTTTAGGTTGTTAATTTATCTGTGTTATGAAACTTTTTGTTCTCTTAACGGCTTTATCTGCGCTGTTGTCTCATTTGGAGACGAAGACCCTGCAGTCCGATGTGTCGCTTACTATGCAGGAGAAAGGGCAGGCTGCTATTACTTTCCCCGGCAAGGTGACGATGCAGGGGGAGAAATTTGTCGGTTCGGCACGAGGCTACGAGGTGGCGTACGACGGTTCCACGTTGTATATGTACGACCCCGATGCCAACGAGTTGGTACTCTCGCACCCTCTTAAGGAAGAACTGATTATGTCTAATCCTTTGCTCTTTGCCAAATCAATGGCGCAAGTCAGTACACCTCGCGAGACGGTCAGCAAAGACGGCACGGTAACGACAGTCACGCTGGTGCCTAAAGGTACGCCGCAGGAGCAGATGAAAGTGGTGCTCAAAATCAAGCAGGAGATGCCTATTTATGTGGAGGTGCATGAACCGCAATATACGGTAACGTTACGGCTGAAAAATCCGCATTATATATCTACGGCACCTGCTTTCAAAGTGGAGAAAGAGGGTGCTTATATCAACGACCTCAGATAAAATACATACCAATTAAAAGTGAATAATTTGTAAGTTTGTAAGTTATTATGCAGTCATCCGAAGGGCAATTTACAAATTTACAAATTTACGAATTTACAAATTTACAAATTTACAAATTTACAAATTGAATTATGTACACAAAGTGTCTCATTATAGGCAGTGGTCCTGCCGGCTATACGGCTGCTATCTATGCAGCACGTGCTAATCTGAATCCCGTTTTGGTGGAAGGTCCCCAATTGGGTGGGCAACTCATGATTACTACCGAGGTGGAGAATTTTCCGGGCTATCCGGACGGTGTTGAACCTTTTCAGATGATGGACGACCTGCGTCGTCAAGCGGAACGTTTCGGTACGCAGTTCGTCTCCGGTGTCGTCACCAAAGTCGATTTCAACCGTTCTCTCCCCCTTACCGAGGGGGACGGGGGGTGTCATAAAGTTTGGGTAGAAGATACCAACCTCATCGAAGCCTCCACGGTTATTATTGCAACAGGGGCAAGTGCCAAGTTCCTCGGCATTCAGTCCGAACAGGATTATAAGGGGCGCGGTGTGAGTGCGTGCGCTACGTGTGACGGTTTCTTCTACCGCAAGAAAACAGTGGCAGTAGTCGGTGGCGGTGACACGGCGTGTGGCGAAGCCGAGTATCTGGCAGGCTTGTGCGAAAAAGTCTATCTGATTGTGCGTAAGCCGTTCCTTCGCGCTTCGCAAATCATGCAGGACCGGGTATTGAACAACCCCAAAATAGAAGTGCTCTTTGAGCATAATACGCTGCAACTGACGGGAGAAAACAAGGTGGAGGGGGCTGACCTCATCTATAAAAAAGGTACACCCGAAGAAGAGATTAGACATATTGCCATCAGCGGTTTCTTTCTCGCTATCGGGCATAAACCCAACACGGACCTTTTCCGGGATTATCTGGATTTAGACGAAGAAGGCTATATCGTCACCCGTGGCGACAGTCCTTGTACTTCTATGCCGGGCATTTTTGCGGCAGGAGACTGTGCTGACCCTCATTATCGTCAGGCTATTGTGGCTGCCGGTTCGGGCTGCAAAGCTGCTATCGAGGCTGACCGCTATTTAAAATCGCTTAATCATTAATCACCTGATAATATATAACTATGAAAAAAATTCTATCTTTGATTTTGACTACTATTAGTCTTTCCGCATGTGCGGATAGTAAGCAGATTATCCAATTCAGTCAACTGCCACAGGCAGCACAAACGCTTGTGGCTACTTATGCTGCTGATGAACCTATTGCCGTCATCGTGATGGATAAAGAACTGTTGGATACGGATTATGAAGTTCGTTTCAGCAATGGTAACGAGTGGAAATTTGATAAAAGCGGTGCAATAGAGAGTTTGGATAATCAGTTGTCGCCATTGCCGATGGAGTTGATTCCTGCTGCTATTGTAGCGTATGTTAATCAGTATTTCCCGAATCAAGGTATTCGTGAGTATAGTGTTGACCGCCGTGATTATGAGATTACGCTTATGTCCGGTCTCGAACTCACGTTTAATAAGTCTTTCCAAGTGATTGAAACCGATTTGGATTAGTCTTGACTTTTGACTTTGCAGTTTTCTGTATGTTATTAAAGAATTTCTTCCAGAGTGGAGTCGTATAGGCTACCAAAACCTTTCTGTCCAAAGACGCAAACGTGCGAACCGACAGTGGATTGGAACAGACGGTTATACAGGTACGCAAACGATTGCGAAGGGGTATTAATCATACAGTCTTGCAAGGTGGCGGTGAAACGGTTACTCATCCACACGCTCCAGTTGTAGTTATACTCGTCCGATTTGGATGTCTCATCGGCGTTTGCTGCCGTGAAGAACAGCATGCCCTTATGGTCATCTGCCGCTGCTGCCACTCCGCCGGAATAGCAAGTCTCGATACAGCCGATTAACTTGCGGTAATTGCCCGATTGCTCCAATTGGGCAAGACATTTTTCCAGATCGTCTTTTGTAATTCCTTCCCATGTATCGAGCCAGCACATCTCACCCGGTGCACCATGACCCGACCAGAAAAAGAAGACATTATCATCCGCATCCGACTGCAATACCTGCGGCAAACGTTCCGAAGCATGCCCTAACAGGATCTCAAGAATATCTTTGGGATTTAATTGGGATGTGTGATAGTCAATCTGCACATCCTGATAGATATTAACGCCATCCATTCGCGTGTATATAACACCCGGCTCGGGGTTTTTCTTGTTGTACGCCAAGTCGTCCTCCATGATAATGACTATATGGTCGTCGTCATAGCCGTTTCTTTTGAGAATCTGATAGATATTGAGTACATCTGCCTGATGGCGATAGTTTTCCCACCCGTGCGAGGAAGCCACCAGCAATGCCCAACGCTTATCCAAGGGAGGATAGACACGCTCCTCACCCGCATACGAAATATCCTGTTGCTGCGATTTTTTCCAGTTCCAACCTGCCAGCGTGGGGTCGGTACGGCGTGAACCGTCCGTGGTGTTGTAGTCTAAAAAGATGTATTTTTGTTGATAGACTACGTAGTTATAATAGACCGAGTGCAGTACGTTGGTATAAACTTTCGAGTCAAAATCCAATGAGCCGGAAGCACCACTAATATTCGGATGTGCACCTTTTGCCAACATAGACGCTAACCAAACCATATCTTCGCTTCGCCAACTGCTCTTGCCCTGTTCGCGGCCGTCCACCAGTTGACGCATTGCTTTCTTGAAAGTGAGGCTGTTATTGAGTATCTGCATATACGATGCAAAAGCGATAAGCATCGCTGCATCATACACTTGCGCTTCGCCCAAACAGGGCAGACGATTGAAACGTGCCTGATATGCCACGTCAAATCCCGACTCCGGGTCGGCACCATAACATACACCTTCGACACCCTCAATCAACGAGCCTAACTCGTTGATAGCATTCCCTGCAAGCCCCGATTCCGCCATTAGCATACGGTTTTTATGCGGTGTGGATTGCATCGTGCTTAGCACCGTCTTCAGTTCCTCCACCGAACTGGAAGCACACAGCACATAGTCTGCGCCCGATGCCAAAGCCGCCTTGGTCTGCTGCGTAATCTGTCCCGCACTGCCATCGTAGGAATAGACACCTTTGTTTTCCATTTCCAACTCCTCCGCTTGGAACGCGTACCAGTCCAAGAATGTTTGACCGTACACATCTGCGCCGTTGACCAACAATGCTACCGATTTGGCTCCATATTGTATGGCTTTACTGAGCATCACCTCACATTCGGTAATATCCGTTTCGGTCATTGCCCACAGGTTGCCCGATGACGAATACATCCGCACCAGTTGTTCGGTCGTCCCCAAGGTAAAAAGGGGCTTGCCTCCTTTGCACAATGCAGATGCCAGTTGCATTGCCGAAGACGAATGGTGACCGCCTATTACCGCCACTATATCCTTGCGTGCCAATAGTTTTTTTGATAAAGCGGAAAGGTCTTCCGTTGATTCGTCATACCACTCAAACTGCAATTTCACTCCCCTGCCGGCATAACAAAAAGCCTTCTGCAAATTAGTATTGCAGAGGTTTAGGCATTGTTCCCACTGCTCGCGCAAACCGTTTTCAAAGGGTAAGACTACCGCCACCTTACGCACACTGAGGTCACTGACAGAGCAGCAATGCTCCTTGCGTTCGCATGATGTCAGCAGCCAACTACTCAGCACCAGTAAGCTTCCACTCAATATAACCGCTGCTCGCTTCAATTTTCTCATATCGTTTCCAGGGTATATGGTTCAACCAGTCATTCAGGTATTTTTCTACCAATAGGTCCATGTGTTTGACCAAACTGCCGATTACATTGGTGGCATATTGGCTTTGGTCCACATCCATTCCTGCCACTTTGGGTCCGTCCGAATGTTCACGTAAATAGCGGTAAATGCCCATATTGGAGCCTCCCATAACGGGATAGATGAAGTCATATTTCTTGCTTTTCTCGTCCATTTGTTGATAGGTAACGTCGGGCATACCGTAGCCGTGCCAGTCGTTACTGAGCATCGCCGTATCAGGCCGCACACCCGTTACCGAACAATAACCGTCCGAGAAGCCGTCCCGCGCCAGCTGTAAGATATAATTTTCATTCGCCAACCAAATCAACGGGGATTGAAAACCCATTTTAGCCACACTGATACCGGCATTGCGACTACCCTCGTACATATCCACGGAGAACACCGCTATATGGTCAGCATTATATCCTTGCGGCGGTTCATCCATTTCAAAAGCAAGGATATCCACATGCGGATTCATTGTGGCATCGTTCATGTATTTTAGTACGATTGGTTCATAATCCGACCCTGCCAGAACAATCAACGTGCTGTCATACGCGGCTGCCCCTTTGTGTGCATAGTAATCCGCCATCTGTTCCGCTTCCTCAAAAGTGGTAGGGTTACAATACAGCATATACACGTCCTCCGGCAAATTCAGATAGACGTGTTCCGCCCCCAAAAGAATCAAATCCACATAGCCGTGGTCTCCCAATCCGTTGACGGCGGAAAACATCACAATTTGCCGTGTCGCAGTCTGTGGCATCGGCATCACTCGCGGCTCGGGCTCGCAACTGACTCCAACGAACAGAAAAAGTAAATATATCCAACACCCACGCTTCATACAAAATCGGCAAAATCGCCCCGAAGGACGATTTTGGTTATTCACGAGTCGATAGAGGCATTCTATCTACGAATTATTCTTCGTCGTTTTCAGTATAGGTAACCGGCAGAGGAATTCTCTCCGGAGCGAGACCCCACTTATTCTGATTTGCGGGATCGGTATCTTGAAGAAGTTTAATATTTTCTTCAGGATTCGGTTCTCCCTGATCTTCCGGTTCGTTCACATGATGTCCGTTACACCCTACGATTGCGATGGCGGCTACAGCCATCAGTGCCAAAAAAATCTTTTTCATACTTAATAAATTCCTAATTCGGCTGCAAAGTTACAACATTTTTTTGATATATGCAAATAAAAAAGCAAAATTTTGGTTTAGGCAGTGTTTACGTGGTCGCGAGATGGTCCCGAAATGTTTAACAGGTAGGGTCAGTAGGGACAGTAGGGCGGGTAAAATGGCTATACTATATATAAATAAATACACCCCACGCGTGAGATGGGTATAAAAATATATTATTATAGAAAACAACCCGCCCTACTGCCCCTACTGACCCCTATTTATATGCTGCGTGCAGGCAGAATTTTGACCTATACGCTAGAAAACACGCACCCAGCAGGAGCGATTTAAGCAGATGCAGCAAATGGTGAGCGAGATAATGAACACGTCCACGCTTCGCACCAAGTACGAACAAGAATACAGAAAACAAAAGAAATACAGTACCTTACGCGGATATATAGCGCATCATGTGTATATCCTATGTATATCTAATGTATAGAATATTTCCATGGTATCAAATTGGACAGGTAATTGTCCGAAAAAGCCGAAAAAATGACCTATCGACAAGCACACGAAAGAGTAATCACTAACCCCTCTAAACTCTAAACTGTAGCGCCTACAGGGGAGAAGAGATTATAATTTTTCTAATAAATCTGCTTGCAACAAAAATGGTATTACACCTATATATGCGACACCGTCTTCATCTACGCGATAGCGACTATTGCCATCCAATATGACCATTTTACGGAAGGAATCAGAGGTATGATGCAAAGAGAAAGTTTCTTGAGCACGCTTTTCGGGAGAGTCTATATTCAACGCTGATTGGATATAGACTTTATCCCGCCCTGTATTCACTACAAAATCAATTTCATATTGAGACTGTTGTTGTTTACCTGCTACTATTTTCTTTACATCCACCACTCCCACATCTACCCGATAACCACGATGAATAAGTTCCAAATATATAAGATTCTCCATTAAATGCGAACGCTCTACTTGGCGGAAGTTCAGTCGTGCATTACGCAGTCCCAGATCCATGGCGTAGTATTTCCGTATGCTTTCAAAATAGCGTTTCCCTTTTATGTCAAATCGGTCAACGGCTTGTATAAGATAGGCATCACTAAGCATTTCCAGATAACCCTTAATGGTAGAATCCGCAGTTGGTTTACCCATAACCGTGCCGGTTACATTTGCCAACTTATGCGGATTGGTCAAACTGCCAACGGCAGAATAAATGGTATCAGTCAGCGCATCAATGATGGTGTCATCTTTGAGATGATAACGCTCTACAATATCTTTTAGATAAACATTCTTGTGTAAGTCTGCCAAGTATTTCTGTTTCTCGCGCTCGTCCGGTTCCAGTACCGCCAATGGCATGCCACCGAAATCTAAATATTGCTCCAGTGCATCCGCTTTCTCCATACCGGAAACAGGGTAATACTCGGCAAAGGTTAGAGGATAGACACGAATCTCGGAACCGCGGTCGCGGAAGTTGGTGACAATATCGGTAGATAACATCTTGCTATTGCTTCCGGTAACATACACATCCACATTGGGCAGCGCCATAAGGCTGCTCAATGTGTCGTAAAAAGTGGTATATAGTAATTCGCGGTCTTCCTCAGGAACAGATTGGAGTTCAATATCGCTATTCCGCACCTTATAGGACCGCTGTATTTCATCAATAAAGACATAGTATTTATGCCGTCTGTTTTTGGTTCGGTCGACTATATATTTATGCAGGACAATAGGATTGCGGTAGATCGCAAAATCGTCTTTTTCTAAATCTATCTCCACAAAGCAGTCTTCCTTGACCCCCTTGGCCATAAGGTGTTGCTTATAGAGAACAGATAAAAGATAAGACTTGCCACAACGACGAATACCGGTAATAATTTTCACCTTCCCGTTCCAACTTTTGTTCTCTAATTGTTGGATGTAATGTTGCCGATTTATAATCATCTCACTTCAAATTTAGTCACATTATTCACTTAATTTGTATAGAATTTCGGGTGCAAAGGTACAAAAAAATTTTCATATACGCAAATTTTTTTAACAGGTTTAACAGGTTGAGCAGGTTGAATCGTGAGAAGATTTTTTGAACTGCTAAAAGCAGTCTTCTCTATCGGTGCAAGACACATCGACAAGCACACGAAAGAGTAATTGCTAATCCCTCTAAACTCTAAACTGTAGCGCCTCCGGCGCGTCCTGTAGGCAGCAAAGCTGCCGTCCTCTAAACGAAACAAGAATTGCGTGTATGCAATTCTTGTTTAGTTTTGTTGCGCCTATTCGCTATCCGGTACGTCTATTTCATTCTATCGCCGAGGGCGTTAAAGAAGTTGCCGTGGCGGAAGATGAGAAGGCGATTATGAATGATGAATTTTGAATTATGAGCATCTTTTCCCTCGTTTGGCAAAGAGTAGAGATTGGTAATGATACCGCCTGTGGTGATAAATTCGCCGGTGTACTGCTTAATGGATTGCTGTTGGGCATTGAGGACATCAAGGGTGTAGTTGTACTTGCTTCCCTGATTCAATCCCGTCACCGTAAATTGCCAACCATTGGCGGTCATTGTGGCAGCTGCCGTTTCGCGTGCGCCATCACGAGAGGGCGCAAAGGCAATTCCTATCAATTGTCCTTGGGCATTGAATTTGAGTGTGCAGAATACTACGCCGTCTTTGGTAATCTCAATCGAGTACCCCGCCGCTTGGTCGTTTTGAGGCCAAGTAATGGTGGCTTGATTATCCTGTGGATCAACAATGACGCTATCTTCCTCTATGGGTTTTTCTTCAGCACCAATGCAAGATATATTCTCTTTGTTAAATAGTTTCCACCCTTTGGACACTTTATAATCCGCTTGCGATTCACACGGTACACTCAAATAGGCATCATAGTTGACAAATGCCGATTCGTCCAATAGCGGAGGTTCAATAGCATAGCAAGTGATATAAATCAATCGTTCGTCATTGGCAAAAGCATTGGCATAAATTTCTTCCAATGATGCGCCAAGATATAGATTTTTTAAATATTTACAGTTAGCAAAAGCATATTGACCGATTTGTTTTACGCTATTGGGCAGATCTATTGTTTTGAGGTTTTTGTTGGATAATCCGTAGAAAGCATAGTTGCCAATAGAGGTGCAACCGTTATCAATAACAAGGCTGCAGATTGAATCTCTGAACGATGTCCATGGTGCAGCACCTTGTTTGTAATTGTACATATCGCCGTAACCGGATATATGCAACACACCCGTGGAAGCATCAAACGACCATGTCAAATTATCTCCGCAATGATGGTCATCTGCATTGGGCACATATATCCATATCGTATCCGTTACCCCACCGGGCATGATTTGGTCTTCTTTCAGTTTGACCACTACGCGGGTACAACCCTTTTGTTGAACTTCTATTGTACCATCAGCCTCTATTTGTACGCCTCCTGCGGGAGTAATTTCATACTCATATTGCACATCTGTCAACACTTTACCCTCTCTCTCTTTCAAAACAAACGGATTTTTTAGGGTTTTACCCTCTTCGAGGACTACCGTATCTTCGTCTAAAGAAGGTGTTTCTATGACCAAGTCTTTTTTTGCGTAAGAGGTGATACCCTTAACGGTGTAGTAGGCGATGGTGGTAAACTTGCCCTCTTCGTTCTTGTCCTGACTCCAGAACATGATGTTGGCGTAGTGAATACCCGGCTCGTCCAGTTTGTATTGTACGTTGTAGGGGATATTCTCTTTGTACTGATCCAATGCGGTAGGAATCTTGGAAGACTGTACATCGAACATGTCGG
>JAKSMY010000070.1 GCA_024400275.1 Paludibacteraceae bacterium
AATCTCTCGCCCTTGCCCAAAATCGTACGTGACATTGGCACCTATTTTCATGTCTAAATGGTGGGGGCTGTCGGGCTTGAGCAGTACATGTTTGGAACTAATTTCTCCAAAAACTTGGTGCGTATGTTGGTCCAAGTCCGTTTTCCACTTGTCATCTACGCCAACGCGTGCAGGGAACGGGTCAGCGTCATAACGGTTGTACTGCGAGCGTTGCAAGTCGGGCATGTAGTTGTAATCTGCCTCAATCTTCAATTCTCCCCCACGGAGATAGGTATGTTTATAGGACACTTGACCTTCTGCTTTCAACTGGCGCTGGTGCATGTCACACACCGTGCCCGTACGCGATTCATTCCATTGTGGGTTGGCGTCGGTTACTTGGTTAATCCACAGCACTTCTCCACTGCGCGTCTGCTGATGAGCCATGCCAAAGGTCTCCCAAGTATAAATGGTCACCTCATCACGCTCGGTGGGATTCCATTGCAGTTGCAGTTTAGCCGTTTCCTGCCCGAACTTGGTGCGTGTGGTATCGTTTATTTGGGCTTTTTGCATAGGCATTTCTTTGAGTCCATCGACGTACTCGGTGGGCTGAAAATACTCCGTCATAACGCTGGAGCGGAGGGTAAACTTACCCTTTTTGTAGTTCAGCAGCACGCTTGGCTGGAAGTCCCATGAGGTGTTGGCATCGACCAAGACATTACCGCTCAGCCCCTCCTTGTCAATGGCTTTGAGTTTGATGTTTATCACGCCGCCTTCACCGTTTTTCTGCTCGCTGACAGTGGGCGAGGTGGAAACTTCTATGACATCTATCTCCACTATTTTGGTCTGCATCAGCACAACATCTCTACTCTTGCCGGCATCTTTGCCATCAACCTGTATATTGAAATTAGAGAAAATATCGGCAGACGACCTGTCCAACAATTCAGGCATAGCGCTCAGCACTTCCCTGACGCACGTGTTGGGCGACAGACCTAACTCGTTCACATGGATTATCTTCTTATCCGGCTTTATCTCCACCATATATTGCGCATTTACGCTCATGCAAAAAAGCAGTAGAAGTAATATGCCACGACACCTGTTCATTTTCTCTGTATAAACTTGGGCACAAAGTTACAAAAAAAAACCGATATAGACAAATTTTATTTGCATATATGCAAAAAAAAGTGTAATTTTGCAACGTGTTATAAAATGGAATAATTTGTGATAAACTAAAATATGAGAAAAGTTCGTGTTCGTTTTGCGCCGTCCCCAACGGGAGCGCTTCATATCGGCGGTGTGCGTACTGCCTTGTACAATTACCTGTTTGCCCGTCAACATGGTGGAGACATGTTGCTGCGTATCGAAGATACGGATTCCACCCGTTTTGTACCCGGAGCCGAAGAATATATCCTTGAGGCGCTGAATTGGCTGGGTATTGACATCGACGAAGGTCTTCGTTGGAAGGACGGTCAGATTGAGCAAGTGGGCAATCACGGCCCTTATCGCCAGTCCGAACGCCGTGAGATTTACCACCAGTATGTGGACCAACTCATCAACAGCGGTCATGCTTATTACGCCTTCGATACGCCTGACCAACTGGACGCCAAACGGGCCGAGATACCTAATTTTCAATATGACGCGCGCACACGTATGCAGATGGATAACTCCCTCGTCATCGGTCTTGATGCTGCCAAACAGCGTATTGCCGCAGGCGAGAAATACGTGGTGCGGTTCCTGATTGAGCCCAACGAGGACATCACCGTTCACGACCTTATTCGCGGCGATGTTACCATCAACAGCAGTATTTTGGACGATAAGGTGCTCTATAAATCGGCTGACGACCTGCCCACTTACCACCTCGCCAATATCGTGGACGACCATTTGATGGAGGTTTCTCACGTCATTCGTGGCGAAGAGTGGTTGCCCTCTGCCCCACTCCATGTGCTCCTCTACCGTGCCTTCGGTTGGGCAGACACGATGCCTGAATTTGCACACCTGCCTTTGCTGCTCAAGCCCGACGGCAACGGCAAACTCAGCAAGCGCGACGGCGATCGGCTCGGCTTCCCTGTCTTCCCGTTGGAGTTCCACAACCCCAAAGACGGCACTGTTTCCAGCGGCTACCGTGAAAGCGGTTATTTCCCCGAAGCCGTCATCAATTTCCTTGCCTTGCTCGGTTGGCACAACACGGGCGACCAAGAGATGTTCACCATGGACGAACTAATCCAGCAGTTCTCGCTGGACCGCGTCAGCAAGTCCGGTGCCAAGTTCGACTACGAAAAGGGCAAGTGGTTCAATCACCAATACCTGCAACTCAAATCCAACGAAGAACTGGCTGCTCTTTTTATGCCGATTTTGAGCGAAAAACTTGCAGGGACTTCCCCTGTTCTTATCGGTAGTACAGCGGTAGTAGAACCTTTGGTGGCTAAAGTCATAAGTTTGGTTAAAGACCGTGTGAACTTCGTGCCGGAGTTGTGGGAGCAAGCCAATTTCTTCTTTGTAGCCCCCACCGAGTATGATGAGAAGTCCCTTGCCAAACGCTGGAAAGAAGACAGTCCGCGTCACATGACCGAACTGCTGGCACTTTTGGAAGGTATAGACGAGAAAGATTGGTACACGCCGGAAGGCAAAACTGCCGAGGAAGGTGTACTTAATACTGTGGTAATGAATTGGATAGCCGAACACGAATATGGTGTTGGCATTGTGATGAATGCTTTCCGTATCTGCTTGGTAGGTGCAGCCCGTGGTCCGCATATTTGGTCCATCACGGACGTACTCGGTAAGGAGGAAACCCTGTGCCGTGTTCGCACCGCCCTCCAACGCCTTGCCTAATAATCACCTACACAATCTCTTAATCTATGTTAAACATCAAAGACGAGGCACAACGGTGCCTATTGTGCATACAAGCACCTTGTAATGACACATGTCCAAAAGACCTTCACCCTGCTCGCGGATTGCGTGCCTTGCGTTTTGACAATACAGAGAACGCAGGTCATTGGCTGACTACGGCCTGTGCCGATTGCGACGCACCGTGCGAAAAAGCATGTCTTCATACCGATTTTCCTATTCGTATCAAGGAGTTGGCACACCAAATCAATGCATCGGTGGAGACATCGGCAGTAGAAGAATCGTCATTGCCCTCGTTGGAAATAGATTTTTGTGGAGTACATTGTGAAAATCCCTTCTTCCTTGCTTCATCTGCCATCTGCACCAATTACGACATGGTGGCACGCGCTTTTGATATGGGCTGGGGCGGTGTCGTATTCAAAACGATTGGCACACAACCCATGAAAGAAGTCTGTCCGCGCTTTGACGAGACGGACCACTGGAACGGCTTCAGGAACATGGAGCAAATATCCGAGAACACTCCCGAAGAGAACTTTGCCATCCTTAAACGCCTCAAACAAAACTACCCTACCAAGGTCATTGTCGCCAGCATCATGGGACAGACCGAAGAAGAGTGGATGGACCTGGCCAAACAAGCCGAAGCAGCAGGGGCGGATATTATCGAACTCAATTTCTCCTGCCCGCAAATGCGACTGACTAACATGGGGTCGGATGTGGGACAAAACCCCGAACTGGTGGCATTCTACACGGGCTATGTCAAGCATGTGGTAAAAATACCCGTGCTTGCCAAGATGACACCTAACATAACACATATTTCTCAGCCGGCTTTGGCTGCCTATTTCGCCAATGCTGACGGCATTGCTGCCATCAATACCATCAAGTCGGTTACGATGTCCGAGTTGTCGATGGTAAACGGACAACGCACCATATCGGGATACTCCGGTCGGGCAATAAAACCGATTGCGCTAAGACATATTCTCGAATTGGTCACCAACCCGATGCTTCAAAAAGCACAACATCGTATGGAGTATTCTGGCATAGGCGGTATTGAGACATGGCGCGATGCGCTGGAATACATTCAGTTAGGGTGCGCTAATGTGCAGATTTGTACCGCCGTCATGCAGTTCGGTTATCGCATTATCGAAGACCTGACTTTAGGACTGCGAACATACATGGCGGAAAATAATATTCAGCACCTTCGCGATTTAGTTGGCAGCGAAGTTAGCAGTTTTGTGCGTCCCTCGGATTTGGACCGCAGCACGATGGTCTTCCCCAAGTTTAAGCATGATAAATGTAATGGTTGCGGACGATGCTATATTGCCTGTCAAGATGCAGGACATCAGGCCATTGAGTTCGGTGCCGACCGCCAACCCAAACTGATAGGAACAAAATGTGTCGGCTGTCATCTATGCCGTCTCGTTTGCCCCGAGAACGCTATCACCCAAGCCCTCCGCATACCTAAGAAAGAGTAATACCATCACCGTATTCGGATACAACGCAGCAATCTATATTACTTAATCTCTAAAATTTACAAAATAGTTAACAAAAAAGTTGCATAAGTCAATTTTTTATTGTAATTTTGCAACAGATTTCACAAAGGGAGATATTCTCTTATGTGAAATGACATATTGAAAAAGGCGTTTAACGCGCTTTGTTCTTGGCGGTTCAGAATGTGAGAAGTTCTATAGGTCAATGCCAAGGCGAAGCAACGAAAATGTCTGTATTGTGTGTATTTGTACACACCTTTTGCGCGTATATTTGCGTGATATATTTTAAGGTGTAGTGATACATACGGTGCAGGTCGAAGTTGCTCGTTTTACATTGACAGGCATCTTCTCACAGCCCAGAACCGCAGGACGAGTAAATTTCGTACCTGCGCTTTTTGTATATATCAATTAATGATAACTAAAACAATACAACAATGAGAAATTATCAAATTTTAACAAACACTATGAGGTTACACCTCTTTATTGGCGTTTTTATTCTCGCCACATCAAACATTTTTGCTCAACTAACCAACGAAAACATTACCATCCAGAAAAGAGGTTGGAATGATAGTTTTAGTGCTCGAATTGATAAACAAGCCCAAAATTTAAAAAATGAACTGCTAAATTGCGAATATACGAAATATCTTTCTTCTGCAAATTTGGAAGTGATTTATTCGAATGATCAAGCTAAAACATCATTAACAATACCATACAGCCAACATATGGCCACTTTTAGTCCTAATTGGATGTTCGGAACTAATGGATTTGATAGTAAAGGCATTTCGACTGTAATGAATATCTTATATAACTTTCAAGTAGCGTTTGCGAGAGAAGATTTTTCTCTTGATAAAAAAATTCTTGCAGCACCACTAACATTATATATTATGAAAGACAGCAAAAATTGGGCTTGTTTTCAGGCATTTTTGTATATAAGTGATTATTATCCTAGACTGACACTTAGTCCCTATTTTAAGATTTGTAATAATGGGAAAGAATATATGTACACTTCGACAACAAGCGAGTGTATTAACGTTTTTGGCTATGTCTTTGGTGGAGATATCACAGATCATCTTAGCGGGGAAATAGATTCTAAAGCTAAAATATTTGCTACTTTCTTTAACTGTGGTAATGAATATAATAGTCAGCGTAATGAGTTACTCCAGAAAGAAGATGCAATAATTCAAAAGCAACGCGCCATAGAGGAAGAAGAACAGAGAAAAAAGGATTTCCAAGATGAAACTATTGAAATTCTCTCCCGTCCTAAAAAGACGTATGCTTATTCTACATTAAAGTCTAAACCAACAATCAATTTTGATTTGGTTTTTGATTCCGTTTTGATAGTTGAAAAAAACCAGTATTGGTACAAAGTTGGTACAATCACTAATAAGTTAAATCTAATAATTGACACTCTAGGTAAAATTTCTGATATTCAACTTTATACCTACGGATATGGTTGGTTATCGGAATCAAGGTATCAAAAACTACCTGAAAATGAGTATAGAAAAGCCATTGAAGATAGATTAATTAGGCATTTGACTATTAATGCTACTAAAGAATATCCTTTGCATGGTGTCACTCTTCCTGTTAATTGGTCAACGGAAGTAAGTTTATCTTCAGATGACCGTTTCATAACGTATTTGAAAACAGTCTTTACATTTAATAGAAAAACAGGAGCGTATATCCTCAAGGACGAGAAAAAAGCAATCTCTGCCTTGCAAAGTTTTGAAAATAAAGATCAAATCATACAAGATTTAGTCTCTTGTGTCAACTTAACATATAGTGATAAGACGGCCAAGAAATTAGTAATTTCAACTCGTATATTTAACACGTACTTAAAATTTACTTTTACGGATTTTGGTCAAATCGTGTCTAAAGATATGGGGTATAAATTCGACCTATTTTGTGAGTGATTTTATAAAACAAGTGATGTTCTGTAACTAGGAACACACTCTTGTTTTTTTGAAAGATGGGAATAAAGAAAAATATAAACTCTAGAAATCCTAGACCACTGGCGTTATTCGAGAAAAGTCAAAGAAATAAAGCTATACAACAAGAGGAGACCGAAATCTCCTCTTGTTTTTGTTAGTGGACTAGTTCGTTAAGAAACCTCCTACCCTGCCAAATAACTTAATAAATATCGCGGTGACTGGAAAAAAAGTCCAGTGTCGGGGTTGGAGAGACCCCCATTACTTATAGAAAGTCCGAATGGTATCCAGTGCCACAGAAAGGTCGGTAACTTCGGTCAGACGGCTGTCCAGCGGGCACTGACCGTCGCCCTGCTTATTGACGACATAAGGCACTTCTTCATCTGCGTGCAGTACGATACCGGCATTCTCCAAAAGTTCACGGGCAGGCGTGCAAACGGTATGTGTATAGACCTCACGCACTTTGCCGGCCACCATCAGCCACGCTGCAGCACGGCCAACCGTCTTGTCCGCCAAGACAGCCCCTGCCAAACGGTCGCTATCCTGCAAAGCCAACAAATCGCGCACCCCATGTTGCGTGTAAGCAGTAGTGATACCGCGATTACGCACTACACACGAGTAGGCGTTGCTATCCAACAGAGCAAGTAGGTCATCGTCAATATGTATAAGACTATATTCGCGGCTACCAAGACCAATCTCGGCAGCACGTTCAATAGTGCGCAGACCATGACGCGAATTGATGCGTTCAATGAGAGCAGCAGCATTATCATCGTCCTTGGAAGGATAGTTGAACACCAAATCAACACATGCCTGATCCAATGCCACCGGGTCTAACGAAGCAAGGATACCGATATCGCGCATTTCAGGAGCAGCAGGGTGACCGTCACAGTCGCAATCCACAGACAGATTATTGACTACATTGATATAGACGATACGCTCGCCATTGCCGAAATAGGTATGTACCGACTGTGCAGCAGCAGCCATCGACTCCAAGAAAGCGATTTGGTCAGATGTATGTTCCCACATGATTTCCGTATCTTCCGTATAACCGGCTGTGTGGATATATGCCTTTCCTGCACGGGAAGCGATACCGATAGACTGGTTTTTCAGCACGCCACCGAAACCGCCCATCGTATGCCCCTTGAAATGGGCAAGGTTAATCATAAAATCATAGTTAGCAAGGTGGTTGCCTACGATGTTATAGCGCAGATGAGCCGTGTCCTGCACAGGAAGACGCATCTCGCCCTCTTCGTCCAGCAAATCGCAAGGAGCGATGGCAGTGAAGCCGTGGTCTCGGAAGGTCTGCCAGTGGTCGGCGTTCTCAAAACGTTTGCCGTGGTAAGCCGTGTTGCACTCCACGATAGTGCCGTTCACTTCCTGCACTAAAGAGGCGATAAGGGACGGTTGCAGATAATGGTGTCCACCCGGTTCACCGGTGGAAATTTTAACGGCTACCTTGCCTTCGGGTGTAACATTCAAGGCATGAAAGATACGCAACAGGGCTTCAGGAGAGATTTCCTGAGTCATATAAACGATAGGCAAACTGTCCTGCACAGGACTGTCTTGTGTAGAAGTTGTTTTCTGTCCGCAAGCAGACAATACAGTGGCGGCAACGAGTGCCAAAAAGATGTTTCTCATTATGTTATTTAATTAATTCGCAACAAAGGTACTACAAAATTTCCAAATATGCAAATTTTATGTGGAAAATCAAACCAATTCGGCAATAAAATAATAAATCATCATACCGCAACAGATGAGTTTGAGAATAGTACCTGTCAGCAAGCCGACAAACGAGCCCCACCCGCTTCGAAGGGCGGTGTGAAAATCTTTCTGATTCAGCATCTCAAACAGCACGGCACCGATGAAAGGTCCGATAATGATGCCCCAAGGTCCCATAAACAGGCCGACAAGCAGACCTATCGTACTGCCCCACACTCCCATCTTACTACCTCCGTAGCGTTTGGTGCCCCATGCGGGGACGATATAGTCCAACAGTTGCACCACAACGGTTACAATGCCCCAAATGAGTAGGAACTGCCACGAGAACTGCACCTTATCAGTGGCATGCAACAGCCATAGGGCGACATACGCCAACGGCACACCCGGCAAAGCCGGCACGATACAGCCGACAAGCCCCAACAAGAGGCAAATTGCCCCCACAATAATCAGAAAAATATCCATATAGAAAAGATACTAGGGAACTAGTTAACTATATTAATAGAAAACTAGCCCCCTAGAACACTAAAGAAATTTTATTGCATCAGCAGTTCCATCACGGTCTTGGCAGACTTGGCGACGGAGGAGCCGGGACCGAAGATGGCGGCTACACCTGCTTTGTACAGGAAGTCAT
>JAKSMY010000071.1 GCA_024400275.1 Paludibacteraceae bacterium
CAATATTTTTAGGAAATTAAGGATAAAAACTGTCAACTAAATTTAGGAAAAGACAAGTGCTTGAAGAAAATATAATGAATCAGGCGTTGCGTCACGTTGAATAAAACGCAAATCGTGCAAGATATATTCCGGGTGTACGGCACCCGTTTCCCAAAAATCGTTACCGCCCGTCGGGGTAGCACGTTTCATAAATGAATAAACACGTCCCGTTTGGTACGCTTTGAACCAGGTGTGTTTATTGTCTATCCGTGCCAATTCGTCCAAACTGTCGGCTTGCACCCCCACCCATATATCGGCATCTTGAAATTCGCGAATAACCTGCTCCGTAGTGAGTGGAATAGACTGTGTACGCCCGTCTTCGGCATAGCGATAGGCGTAACCTGCATCTTTGAAGAGTTGCCCCATATACGTGTGCCCTGCGGGGACGTACCATGTGCCACAGAAGTCCTGACCGGAAAGGATAGAGACGATTGACGGTTGACAGTTGACAATTGATAGTTGATAGTTGGTACAAACCATATTGAAGATACTGTCTGCTTCTGCAAGCTGTCCGGTAAGGGCTCCAAAGACACGAATCCACTCGGCGCGAGCAAGAGGGTGGTTCTCCTGCCATTCATTGATATAAACGACAGGCATATTCAACTGTTTTAATTGCTCGGGCATAGCATCGCCCTCGGCATAGGTAGAGAGCAACATAAGTTCGGCATTGCACAGCATGATACGTTCTAAATTGGGAGCCATGCTGTTGCCTAAATCGCTTACCGAGTCGGACAGAGGCGTATAGACTAAATGGCGGTCGGTAATACCCACCAACGAAGCAAGTGCATCTAACTCTTTCATGTACCCCACATGTGTACACGCGTTGGAAACAACACGCTGAAAGGGCTTGTCTATCCTGTACGTTCCCATCACCTTGCGGGCTTGCCAAGGCGAATAGACAGTAAGAAGGATAGACGAATCTGCCTGTTGCTCAATGGTGAACCCTGTGGCGTAGCGATTGCCCGGACGCACATCGTTTTGAGGCGGCGGCGCACAGGATACCACAGTCAGCAGTGTGCAGACCAAGATGGTGAAAATAATATGTCGGGGTGCTGTGTGCACTTAGAGGACATTAAGAACCTGCTCTTTGATCTGCTCAAGGATATCTTTCATCTGCACGTCCAAAATCTGCATCTGCGACTGGTTGGACTTGCTGCCGAGCGTGTTAATCTCACGTCCCATTTCCTGAGCGATAAAACCAAGTTTTTTGCCTACACCGGCACCTTCCTGTGCCATCGTCTCACGGAAATACTTAATGTGATTGCGTAGGCGTACTTTCTCCTCCGTAATGTCCAGTTTTTCCAGATAGTAGATGAGTTCAGCCTCCAAACGGCTCTTGTCGTATGCCACGCTAACTTTCTTGTCGGCAGACGAGCCATCGGTTAGTTTGCTGAGGCTATCCATCAAACGTGTTTTGATACCGTCAATACGCCCCTTTTCCAATGGCTCCACTTGCTCCAACAATGCGAGTATGCCGTCTAATTTCTCTTGGAACATCTTTTCCAAGGCGGCACCTTCCTGTATGCGGAAAGCACGGAAAGCAGCCAAGGCTTGTTGGATAACTCCCTGCAAAATCTTCCACTCGTCGCTATCGATGCTTGCCACTGTATTGGCTTGTGCCACAACACCCGGTAAACGTAAAATAGCCCCCGTATAGTCTTGGTCAGGCAAGCCTAATTTATCATGCAACTGCGTGAGTTGTTTGTAGTAATACGCAAATAGTTCTTCATTGATGGGGGTTATTTCGTTGGGCACAGTGCTACCGTCTAATGTTTGGGTGTAGATAGCGACATCTACTTTTCCACGCTCAAGGGGCGTGGTGAGCAGCGTGCGTATATCTGCCTCCTTATCACGAAAAAGGGAGGATACTTTCAAATTCAGGTCGAGTTGTTTGCTGTTGAGACTGCGTATCTCGACGATTGTTTTGTGGTCGGCAAAGGTGTATTCGGCTTTGCCGTAGCCGGTCATGGATTGAAGCATATATCAGTTATTTAATTACTTGATTGCAATAGTCAAAGTGTCTTCGAGGATTCGCATTCGAAGCCAATGGTAGAAAGCCTTGTCAATATGTACTGTATAGGATTGTGAAGTGAATCGAACGGTATTGTGCCCGCTTGGGTCTTTCACCTCAACGGTGAGTCGCGCTTTACCTTTATGATTCTTCACTTGCTCCGTCAGTTCATCGGACAACTCCCGGGTTACGTTCTCGATAGGTATTTTTATAATCAGTTCTTCCAAATGCTTTTCCTGCACTTCTTGCAGCAGTTCGACTTGCTGAATGGCGAACTCGTACTCGGCTTCGTTGATAGGCTTTTCTTTGAACCATTGCCGTCCTTTGCCTGCTTGTTGCAGCATACCGGTCAGATAAACATAGACATTCGGTTTCAGCACGGGTGCCAGTTGCTGGTAAGCCTCGCGGAAGAGAGCAAAGTTATAACTGCCGTTGTAATCCTCTATGGTGTAAGTGCCGTAGGGAATGCCACTCCGTCCTGTGCGCTCCTCCGCTACAGTAATCAAACCGCATAAGTGCATAGGGGTGTTTTGGTGCTCCTCAATCAATTGTCTCAGTTGATTTTCCACATTCACGTTGACTATTTCTCCCTCTTCGTTCTCTTGTTCTTCCATCACACCCTGCCAATCCATCAAACAGATGCGCCGTTTGGTACTTTTGGAGCCGTCACGTTTGACGATTTCCACATCTTTCTTGTGTTGCTCCAGCCAATTAAGGTCGGTACTGGTGATATTGCTCATTTCACGTACTTCAAATTCGTACTCGTCCAGAGGATGAGCAGACAGATAGATGCCAATCAGGTCTTTTTCTATATTCAGCCGTTCGATGGTGGTCATACGGGGTACTTTGGGAAGGTCGGGTTTCTGTATCTCAATGCCGCCTTCCATGTCACCAAAGAGGGTGTTGTGCTGTTGCTGTCTATCTTGTTGGAATTTATTGCCGTAATGCACCAGCACGTCCAACATGTCCTCACCTTTGTCGTTCTTACCGAGAATTTGTTCACGGTATATATCTTGGAAACAGTCCAAAGCGCCGCATTTGGCAAGGTTCTCTACCGTCTTACGATTGCAAGCTTGCAGATTGACGCGCTCCAAGAAATCAAATATATCGGTGTATTTGCCATTTTTGTCTCGTTCGGTCAGGATAGCCTCTACAGCACCTTCACCTACGCCTTTGATACCGCCCAAGCCGAAGCGAATAGCACCGGACGTATTAACGGTGAAATTTAGATCAGACTCGTTCACGTCGGGTTCGAGTACGTCAATGCCGAGACTGCGGCACTCGTCCATGTATTTGGTAACGGTGGTAATATCGTCTTTGGCAACAGTCAGGTTGGCTGCCATAAACTCGGCAGGGAAATGTGCTTTCAGGTAGCCTGTCTGATAAGCCACCCACGCATAGCAGGCAGCGTGCGATTTATTGAAAGCGTACGAAGCAAAGGCTTCCCATTTCTGCCAAATCTTCTCCAATATGGCAGGGTCATGACCGCGTTCCTGACCGCCTTTGAGGAACTTAGGTTTCATGGCATCAACGATGTCTTTCTTCTTCTTACCCATCGCTTTACGCAGCGCATCACTTTCGCCTCTGGTAAAACCTGCCAACTGACGGCTCAGCAGCATCACCTGCTCTTGATATACCGTTACTCCGTACGTGTCCTTGAGATATTGTTCCATACAGGGAATATCGTAGGTGATGGGTTCCTCGCCTTTCTTGCGTCGGATAAAAGTAGGAATATACTCTAACGGTCCCGGACGATAGAGGGCGTTCATGGCAATTAAATCGGTGATGACGTTGGGTTGCAAATCACGGAGATATTTCTGCATACCCGTTGACTCGAATTGGAACACGGCTACCGTCTTGCCTTCGGAGAACAGTTTATAAGTCTCTGCATCGTCCAGAGGTATATGGTCGATATCTATGTCAATGCCTTTGGCACGCTTGATTTGAGCCAGACATTCTTTAATGATAGTCAGCGTTTTCAGTCCGAGGAAATCCATCTTGATCAGTCCCACGCTTTCTACCACATGGCCGTCATACTCGGTAACGAGGACACGTTTCTTGCTTTCCTTGTCTTCCACAGACGACAGGGGTGCAAACTTGGTCAGGTCATCGGCTCCGATAATAACACCGCACGCGTGGATACCTACTTGACGAATGGTGTCCTCCAACTGTTCGGCGTAGGTAAGCATATCGCGTATGTTCGAATCGTTGCCGTTAAGCAGGTTTTTCAACTCATCTACATGCTGATAGCAGTTCTTCAGATTAACTTTCAGCGGCTTGCCTTTGGCATCTTTTAAATTTTCAGGAAAAGCGTCCGGTACTAATTTCTTGATTTCGTTGACGGTGGGTAATGGTACTCGTTGCACACGTCCTACATCGGCAAGAGCCGATTTGGTAGCCATAGTGCCGTAAGTAATGATGTGCGCCACGTGGGTCTCACCGTATTTCTTGCTGACCCAATCCAGCACCTTGGCGCGTCCGGCATCGTCAAAGTCGGTGTCTATATCAGGTAGGGATATACGGTCAGGGTTGAGAAAACGCTCAAACAGCAAGTCGTATTTAAGAGGGTCCAAATCGGTAATGCGTAAGCAATAAGCCACTACCGAGCCGGCTGCACTACCACGGCCGGGACCTACACTGACACCCAATTCTTCGCGTGCGCCACGAATGAAGTCCATCACGATAAGGAAGTAACCGGGGAAGCCCATTGTTTTCATCACGTGTAACTCGAATCGGATACGCTCTTCTACTTCTTGCGGCAGGGGGTCGCCGTAGCGTTTGACGGCACCTTGCATCGTGAGATGCTTGAGGTAGTCGGCTTCAAACTTAATGCGGTAGAGGCGGTCTATGCCGCCAAGTTTCTTTATCTTCTTGTCGGCCTCGTCTTGGGGCAGGGGATTTTCGCCGTTCTCATCGGAGGTAAATTCCGCTATCAGTTGTTCAGGAGTGAATTTCTTGCGCCACTCGTTTTCCGTACCGAACTCTTCGGGGATAGGGAAAAGGGGCATAATCGGGTCACGGTCAATGTCGTATATCTCTATCTTGTCCACTATCTCCTGCGTGTTGTCCAAGGCCTCCGGTATATCGCTAAAGATAGCGGTCATCTCTTCCTGCGATTTGAGCCACTCCTGCTTGGTGTAGTGCATGCGATTAACATCGTCCACAAAGTGGTTGGTGCTCAGACATATCAGCCGGTCATGGGCTTCGGCGTGCTCTTCTTCCACAAAGTGGGCATCGTTGGTGGCAATGACTTTGATGTCGTATTTGTGCGCCAACTCGATAAGAACGGGATTGACCTGCATCTGTTTTTGATACACATCTTGGTCTCCGCCGGGTTTTTGCGTCTCATGACGTTGCAGTTCGATATAGTAATCGTCACCAAAGAGTTGCTTGAACCATTGGATAGCCTCCTCTGCCTCCTGTATGTGTCCTTCCAATATCTTCTGCGGTATCTCACCGCCGAGACACGCACTGCTGCATATCAGTCCCTCGTGATATTCTTCCAACAAAGACTTGTCAATACGCGGACTGTAGTAATAAGCATCATCCATAAATCCGGCACTGACTATCTTGCACAAGTTACGGTAGCCGACAATGTTCTTAGCCAGCAAGATGAGGTGCCAACCGCTTCGGTCGACGATATATTCGCGTCCCCAACCGCTGATGGCTTTTTCATCGCTATGGCTGAAACGTCCTCTGCGGGCACAATAAGCCTCCACGCCCACGATGGGCTTGAATGGTGCTTCTCCGGCATCTTTGCGTTTTTTATTGATGCCTTTGCAGTAGTCCAGAAGTTCTTTGATGCCGTACATATTGCCGTGGTCGGTCAGGGCTACGGCAGGCATACCACAACGAATGGCTTTATCTACTAAATCAGGCACTTTGCTCATTCCGTCCAGGACGGAGTATTGACTATGTACGTGTAAATGGGTAAACATAATTAGTCCGGAAATTCCATAAGATATGCTTTGATGAAGGCATCTATATCGCCGTCCATCACGGCATTGACATTGTGCGTTTCGTAATTGGTTCGGTGGTCCTTGACACGGCGGTCATCAAAGACATAACTGCGTATCTGGCTGCCCCATTCAATCTTTTTCTTGCCGGCTTCCACCTTGGCAGCGGCCTGGCGGCGTTTCTCCAATTCTAATTCATATAATTGCGAACGCAAGTGCCGCAAAGCGTTTTCGCGGTTCTTCGGCTGGTCACGTGTCTCTGTGTTCTCAATGACTATCTCATCCGGCTGACCGGTCAGGACGTTGATGAACTTGTAGTGCAGGCGCACGCCGGACTCCACTTTGTTGACGTTCTGTCCTCCTGCTCCCGAACTGCGGAACGTGTCCCAACTGATGCCGGCGGGGTCAACTTGTATGTCTATGCTGTCGTCAATGAGGGGCACTACGAATACGCTGGCAAAACTTGTCATGCGCTTGCCTTGGGCGTTGTACGGACTGACGCGAACGAGACGGTGTACACCGTTTTCGGATTTGAGATAACCGTATGCCATGTCGCCTTCTATGTTGAAGGTAACGGTTTTTATGCCGGCTTCATCACCTTCCTGGAAGTTGCTGACCGTCACTTTATAATCATGTTTCTCGCAGTAGCGCTGATACATACGCATCAGTTGCTCTGCCCAGTCCTGTGCTTCCGTACCGCCGGCACCGCTGACTATCTTGAGCACGGCTGGCATAGAGTCCTCTTCGTGACTTAACATATTCTTCATCTCAAGGTCTTCCACGGCAGCGAGGGCGGTGGAGTAGGCTTTGTCTACATCTTCCTCGGTAACTAACTCGTCTTTGTAGAAATCAAAAGCCAATGCCAACTCGTCAGTGGCTGAGCGCACGCCTTCGAAACCTTCTATCCAGCGTTTGATATTCTTCACCTTACGCATCTGTGCTTCGGCTGCTTTGGCATCATCCCAAAATCCGGGTGCTTGTGTGTGTAATTCTTCTTCCTCCAACTGCACGCGTTTTTCGTCAATTTGCAAGTATTGCTTCAGCTTTTCTGCGCGCTGTTGCACATCTTTCAGTTGTTCGATAGTTATCATAAGTCATTATTATTTGCGGGTACAAAGGTACAAAAAATTTTTGATAAATGCAAACTTTTTGAATGGAAAATTGTGAACAAGTTGGTTTTTGTTTTTCACCGCACAATTAAGGATGAGTATTGAACGAAGGGTGAACGAAGGGTGAACGAAGAGCAAACAAAAGGATAAAAACTAATTAATAGCGTGTTAACGTGCGCGTGTGTGCGCGTGAAATAAATAAGGTGTATAATATTTTTATTTTTTTTTGTAGATAATATTTTGCCAGGTCACCAAAAAGCAGTACCTTTGCACTCGCTTTCGCGCTGAAAAGCACTAAAGCACTAAAAGTGACCTTTGAAAGATTGATATCAACTATGATGTAGTACAAGAAAAAATTGGGAAAAACAAAGTTCCCTGTCAAGTACACTTTAGATAAATCGGTTATTCTGAGCTAAAAA
>JAKSMY010000072.1 GCA_024400275.1 Paludibacteraceae bacterium
GGGTGAGATAGTGCATCACGGCAAAATGGGTTATGCCGTAGCCCCTGACAGTCAGAACATAGCGGAGGCGATTGAGGATTATTTCTCAGCCAATCGGCAGGACGCATTTACCGAGTATCTGCAAAAAGAAAAAGTCAAATATGGTTGGAACAAGATGACCAAAGCGTTCCTCTCGCTGATGTAGGAAACAAATTACGTTTTCTTATCTATTCGTGGAATCAGATAAGAAATCATAACCTAATATTAAATCCTGAATCGCCTTGATTTCATTTGTAGAAAGATTTCTAGTTTTCGTATATTTCCCAGATAGTCTCATCTTAACATTATTTCCATTAACCATCTCTCGCATAAAAGAAAGCATATTATTTGACACCTCAACATCAATCCACTCCCAAACAGCACCACCTGAATTGTCAGACTTCTTCTCTTGATATTGGTTAAATGGTATTTCAATAGTATTACCTTCGTAGGAGAGATAAGCATGCTCAAAGAATATCCAATCATCACCTGTGTAAGACATCATTAATCGTAGCCATGGAGTTCCATTCGTACCACGTTGTCCCATATATAATGAAGTATAGTTTGTATTGTTGTAATGTGTAAAATAGCGATTATAATACCATGTAATATTACTCACATCATCATATTTCTTTTTGAGATTTTTTACAGCTTGTCTTTTAGCTTCCTTTTCTGCTAATATTTTAGCTTCACGTTCTGCCAATATTTTATCTAAATAGACCTTTACTTTAGCTGTTTCTACAGCTTCAGGGTGATAAATGCTCAATTTATCATATATGGAGCGTAGAGCTTGTTCATCTTTATTTTTGAATAATTGATCTATATCAGCAGCAAGCTTGTTAGGCAAATTCTTATACATCTCTATTTCAGCAGAAAGAACCGAAACGGAGTCACGCAATTCTTTAATTTTAGTTTCATACGAAGTCACATTTGTGCAAGCACATGCAACAACAGCGATAAGCGCAAAAAGAGAAATTCTAGTATTCATAAAATGAGTGTTTATTTTTTTTCTTATATTATCTTATTTGTTTCAGTATTTCTTCAGGATTAATTCCCATTTGGCTGATGGCACTTAGATGGTTGCCCATCGCATTTAACGAATGACCACAATGATACAACGTGTCATCAATAATTAGCCAACGGTCGTGGCTCTTATTCTTCCATGTATGTACCTCAATATGCTCTTTGCCTTCTTCTGCATCGTGGGTTGCCATTAAACGTTGCATACCGGAACCTACACTATTAGTATAAATGTCAGCAGACACACCTTTTGCCCGAACATCTAAAATATCAAATGTCAGTGCATCCACATAACCATCTATTACAATCACTCTTTGTTTGGCAGTCTTCACTAACGATTCCAGTGCTACACGTGCTTCAAAGAAATTGCCTTCAAAGAAAACTTGCTCCACAGGGGGTAGAGCCGTCCTAACAAAGAAATCGATTTTATTTTGATGCTCCGTTAAAATCCTTTCTTGTCGCGCAAAACCTCTATCCACTTTTTCCTCTAACGCAAGCAATCGCTGGTTAACTGCATATCCGCGAAGCATATAATCTTTCAACACAGAAGTTGCCCAACGGCGGAACATGGTGGCATTTATGCTATTAACACGATACCCAACAGAAATAATCATATCCAAGTTATAATATGGTATCTCACGCATAACTTGACGACTACCTTCTATTCGAACTTGTGCAATTTTTACACAGGTTGCCAATTCGTTTAATTCTTGCTAGAGTACTATTTCGTTCTGTTGGTTCATTCTATCTTTTTCACTTCCGTGATTTCGGCTTCTATATAACTAACTTATAGTTGTTATTTTTTCATTTTGTTTTCGACACTTCGAAAAACTGACTGCAAAGGTACAAAAAATAATTGATATGAGCAAAAAAAGACGGCAAATATTTGTATATTTGCCAAAAAAATTGTACCTTTGCACGCAGAATTTATTATTTGTGTATTGTGATCAAACTTTTTTTAACCGATGTAGATGGCTGTCTGACGGACGGGGGTATGTACTACGCCTCTTCCGGAGACGAGATGAAACGCTTCTGCGTATATGACGGAATGGGTATTGTGCAGTTGCGCAAGGCCGGTATCAAGTGCGGTATCATGACCTCCGAGACCTCGGAGATAGTGGCTCGCCGTGCCCAACGCCTTAATTTGGATTACTTGTATATGGGTGTCGGCCGTCAGGTGGATGATGTCCGTATGACCAAGTTGGAAGCGTGCCGTCAGTTATGTGAGGAATTAGGAATCACGTTAGATGAGGTGTGCTATGTGGGGGATGATATCAATGATATTGACCTGTTGGAGGCGGTAGGTTTGGCGGCTTGTCCTGCCAATGCACGCCCCGAAGTGAAGGCTATACCCGGAATCAAACAACTGTCTCGCCAAGGCGGCGATGGTGCCGTACGTGAGTTATGCGACGAAATATTGCAGTCATATTAGCCGGTGGCATCGGCTCCCGTGCAGGAGAAGGTCTGCCCAAGCAGTTGCGCGCCTTGCCGGATGGTAGGACGGTGCTGCAAACATGCCTTGATGCGTTCCGCGCTTGTCCGTTGATAGACGAGATATGTGTGGTTATGCACCCTGACTATATGTCCTACGTGCCGGAAGGAATATGTTGCATTGCCGGTGGCAAGGAACGTTGGGAGTCGTCATGGAATGCGATACAGTATATTGCCAACCGCCTCACCGATTCACCGATTCACCAATTCACCAATATTCTGCTCCACGACTGTGCAAGACCTTTTGTGAGCCGGCGTATCTTGACGGATGTGTGTCAGGCGTTGGAGACGCACGATGCCGTCACGGTGGCGGTGCCGGCAACGGACACAATGTACGTTGTGAATGGAGAAGGGAGAATGGAGAATGGAGATTGGAGATTGGTGGATATTCCGGACAGAAAGACCATGTTCCGCGCCCAAACCCCACAGGCATTCCATTTGGATGTGATTAAGCAGGCGTACGAGAAGATGCAGGCTGATCGTCCAATGGAAAATCCAACCGATGATTGTGGTATTTTGCACCGCTATTTGCCGGAAGTGCCTATTTATATCGTGGAGGGCGAAGAGTCCAATCGCAAACTGACTTTTAAGGAAGATTTTGAATAACCATGACAACAATTATACTCAAACCGCATAAAGAAGAGTCGCTGAAGCGTTTCCATCCGTGGGTGTTCTCGGGTGCTATTGAGCGGGTGGTGCTGGACAAAAACTACCCGTATGACCAGCCGCAGGAGGGCGAAGTGGTACTTGTGACGGCACACGATGGACAAACGTTGGGCGTGGGACATTATCAAGTCGGCTCTATTGCCGTGCGCATTTTGGAGTTTGGTGTCAGCCAACTGCCCAAAGATTTTTACCCCAAGCGTATTGCAGCCGCTTACCAATTGCGCCAAGCATTAGGTTTAACAATGGTGCATGGTACATCGTCCAATGGTAAATGTAACAACACCTACCGTTTGGTGCATGGAGAGGGAGATTTTCTGCCGGGTTTAGTCATTGACATATACAACGATACGGCGGTGATGCAGGCGCACTCGGTGGGTATGCACTTGGTGCGGGCAGAGATTGCACAAGCCGTGACAGATACTATTCCTGAGGTGAAGGCGGTTTATTACAAGTCCGATGACACGTTGCCCTTCAAGGCGAATATACCTCAAGAAGAGAAGGTGGGATACTTAAGACCCATCCCCGGCCCTTCCCTCATAGGGCAGGGTGACACTAATAATAAGGAGTTTTGGAGTGCCGAGAACGGCTTGGAATTTAGGATAGATTGGTTGCGGGGACAGAAAACAGGTTTCTTTGTGGACCAACGGGAGAACCGTGCTTTATTGGAGAAATATGCTGCGGGGCGCGATGTGCTGAATATGTTCTGCTACACGGGAGGCTTCTCGGTGTATGCTCTGCGGGGCGGTGCTAAAATGGTACATTCGGTGGATGTGAGCGAAAAAGCCGTGGAGTTGGTGCGTACCAATGTGGAGCGTAATTTCCCGAATTGTCAGCGGCATGAGGCTTTTGCAGAGGAGGCATTTAAGTTCATGGCGGATATCAAAGATAAATACGACTTGATTATCCTTGACCCGCCGGCGTTTGCCAAGCACCGTGATGCCATCAAGAATGCGTTGCGAGGGTATCAGCGTATCAATCAAAAAGCGATTGAGCAGATTCGCCCCGGAGGAATATTGTTCACTTTCTCCTGTTCGCAGGCAATAGACAAAGAGATGTTCCGTTTGGCAGTGTTCAGTGCCGCTGCGGCAGTAGGACGCAAGGTGCGTATTTTGCACCAATTGCACCAGCCTCAGGACCATCCGATAAACATTTACCATCCCGAGGGCGAGTACCTTAAAGGACTGGTTTTACAAGTGGAATAAATAATACAACAATGAAATACAGGTATTCAGGAAATAGTGGTTTGCAATTACCCGAAGTGTCTTTAGGCTTGTGGCACAACTTCGGCAGCGTGGATAACTTTGACAATATCCGCAAGATGCTGGTTGGTGCATTTGATTTGGGTATCACACACTTTGATATAGCCAATAATTACGGACCTGAGTTCGGCTCAGCAGAGATTAATTTCGGGCGGGTGCTGCATGATGAGTTGGCAGCGCATCGGGATGAAATGATCATCTCCACCAAGGCGGGATACCACATGTGGGACGGCCCTTATGGTTACGGCGGTTCGCGTAAGTATATGCTTGCCAGTTTGGACCAAAGTTTGAAACGCTTAGGCGTTGATTATGTGGATATTTATTATAGTCACCGCTATGACCCTGAGACGCCGTTGGAGGAAACGATGCAGGCATTGGTAGATGCCGTGCGTCAGGGTAAGGCGTTGTATGTGGGTATCAGTAACTATCCCACGGAGAAGCAACAGTGGTGCTATGACTATCTGCGCGCGGCGCACGTACCTTGTTTGATTGGACAATACAAAGCCTCGTTATTCCAACAACAGACCTTGTTTGAAAATCTGCCTGTTGCTCGTCAAAATGGTAGTGGTTTTATTTGTTTCTCGCCTTTGGCGCAGGGCGTATTGACGAATCGTTATTTGAAGGGGGTGCCTAAGACTTCGCGTGCGGCAGCGCATCGCGGCAATGGTGCCATCACGGAACAGGCGCTGACGGAGCATGCTATTCGTACGGCTCGCCGCCTGAATGAAGTGGCACAGGAACGTGGACAAAGTTTGGCGCAGATGGCATTGGCTTGGTTGCTGAGTCATGAAGGTGTGACATCCGTTATCGCAGGAGCCAGTCAGTTGAAGCAGATTCAGGATAGCGTCAAGGCGGTGGAGAACACGACATTCTCTGACAACGAAATGTTCCGCATTGACCAGATATTGAGAATGGAGTAGGGGTTTTGTAGTTTGTTATATCCCCGAAAGGGTATAAAATGTGTAGAAATAATAAATAATACACCCTTTAGGGTATAAATGGCATAAAATTTGATAGATTATACCCGATAGCATATAAAAATGGAGCAAACATTAAGTCAATATGTAAAACAAATGCGTAAGGAATATCACCTTACGCAAGAGGAGTTGTCCTATAAATCCGGTGTGGGTTTACGTTTTGTGCGTGAAATGGAGCAGGGTAAAAGTACTTTGCGGATGGACAAAGTGAATCAAGTGTTGGCATTGTTTGGAGCAGAATTGTCACCCACAACAAAGAGCCCGCTCTAATGGGTACACAATAATGAAACGAGCACGTGTCAAATATCAAAATAAGTTAGCCGGTTGGCTGATAGAGGACGAGAATGGTTATACTTTTTCGTACGATGAGGCGTATTTGAAGGATAACGATGCGTGTGCTATCAGTTTAACATTGCCTTTACAAGCAATGCCGTACCATAGTGCGGTCTTGTTTCCATTTTTTGATGGATTGATTCCCGAAGGGTGGTTATTGGATATTGCGCAAGAGAGTTGGAAAATCAATTTGCGAGACCGTATGTCGTTACTGTTGGTATGCTGTAAAGATTGTATAGGAATAGTCAGTGTTGAAGAAGATGTGTAAATGTTTGTATTGTTATAACGAGTTGGCTGCCGGAGAAGTGGATTTCCATGCAGGATGTGCCAAGCAGATTTTCGGAACAACAGATGTTCCGAGGTTGCCGTATGAGCACACACGTCTTAAGGAGTTGGCAAAGGATATTATACGTTCTCAAATGGCAGTTACGGGTGTGCAACCCAAACTTTCCTTGGATATTGAGCGTGTCCAACATACACAACGTTTTACTATTGTTGGTTTGTGGGGACGATATATACTCAAACCCCAAACTGAATTGTATGCCTATCTGCCCGAGTTGGAAGATGTTACTATGCATTTGGCTCAAGCAAGTGCAATAGAGGTGGTGCCGCACACGCTAATCCGCTTTCAGGATGGACAATTAGGTTATCTGACACGGCGCATTGACAGAACAAAAGATGGTGTGAAAATAGCGATGGAAGATATGTGTCAACTATCTGAAAAACTGACAGAACACAAGTATCGTGGTTCATACGAGCAGATCGCTAAATTGATAAAAAAACATTCAGTTGCTCCTATGCTGGATTTGAATAACTTTTGGGAAGTAGTTGTTTTTTGCTTTTTGACTGGGAATAGCGATATGCATCTCAAAAATTTCTCTCTATACAAGCCATCTACGCGAGGTTTTGTTTTGACACCTGCATACGATTTGCTGAATACAAAACTGGCATTGCCTTCTGATACCGAAGAATTAGCATTAACCTTGAATGGCAAGAAGAGCCGGCTGACAAAGGAGGATTTTGTAGTGGCAATGACAGGAACGGGACTATTGCCCAAAGTGGTAGATAATATATTCCGCAAGTTTGAGAAGGTTGTACCCTCTTGGAAACCGATTATACAGCGGTCGTTCTTGCCGAAAGAGATGCAAGACCGATACTGGGAGATTGTGGCAGAAAGAAGTAAACGGCTATTTGGAGAGGACGTCAAGTAAAAATATAGGTATATATGGCAGATGTAATATTGATGTATCCGGTGGAGGAAATCCGCGGCAAAGTGTTTGCCGGTGATGATGTATATTTCCGTAAACAGAACGGTAAGGTGCGTATTGTTCGTTTGAAAAATCCTCGCACTGAGTTCTCGGCACATGAGAAAGAAGTTCGTACCAGTTTTGGCGCGTTGTCCAAAAAAGCCTCAACAATAGCCAAAGATGCAACGTTAGCGGCACCCTATATGCCCGGTTTTGAGGCTCAAAAAGGAAATGAGAAAGGTACCAAAGTGCTATATCGATATATTTTGAGTCAATTGCAGAAAGAGAAAGAGTAGTATAAGGTGGTATTGAGACCTTTCGATATTACGTTTATGTTACGTTTATGTTACGTTACAGTCATAGGAAAATAGCATATAAAACAATAATAAAATAA
>JAKSMY010000073.1 GCA_024400275.1 Paludibacteraceae bacterium
CTTTATACAGGAACTGCGTTCATTAGGTGCAGAAGTCAAAGTCCTTGCCCCTCAATGCCTCGCCAATTGGCTACGCCTTGATGCAGAAAATGTCGTAAAACTTTATAAATAAGAGCAAACCATTAAATTATCAAAATTATGGATGAAAGAAGAAAACTTAATCAACCAATCATTGAATGTGTAATGGCATGTATAAAAGGTTTAAAAAACATCAAGTCTAATCATAAACCTTATGAATATTTGCTTGGACAAGCTATTAGACAATATGCAATACCCATTGAAAATTGGCATTTAACGATTGCAGCACAACAACTATGGAACAACCTAACGAGTGAAGATATTAATAAATTCTTTTACAACGAGACCTTTTGTTGTGATAGAGTCAATAAAACTTGTCTAAAACTTTTTAAGGGTGCAAGCAAACGAGGAGTGGATACGGAAGTATTACAATCTAAATATTTGCGTTTCAACGATGTATTTTCCTGTGAACATACAACACCTGTCAAGATGGTGTGTGATCAATTAATATTGTTGGAAAATCTGTCAGAGGAATCTGTAATGAGTATTTTAGAGAATATTCATATTACTCGCATGTTAAAAGAAGAAGACCATGCAATAAAAGAAAAGTTTCGTAGACAAGGAACATGGAAAGACATTGTGACAAAAGTGTACAATTCTCAAGGTATCGAACTTGTTTAACAAACTTAATACAAAGTAATATGGAAAACGATAAACAAATGTCTATAGTTACGGAATTTGATGTAGAAACTGAACAGCAAAAATTAGAAATGGAGAAAAGGAGAATTGAAGAGCTTTGAAAAATAAGGTAAATCTTAAATATCGTCAGTTTTGAGGTGAGCGTACCGCAAACGAGCGATGAACGAAGGATGAACGAACGATTAGGGGACGAGATGCACAACGCATTTCGCCCCATAATTATTAATAATCGTATATCCGTCAGTCGATAGCGTATGCTTAATCATAAAGAAATCATAAAGCAATCGTAAAGGAATCATAAAGGAATAGTAAAGGAATTATATAGGAAAATCGGCTGAAAGGGAGGTAAAATCTAAAAAAAATTTGCGTATATCAAAATTTTTTTGTATCTTTGCGCCCTATTTTGCGGTAGTATGCGAAAAACGCCTCAAAATAGGTCCGGTAGCTCAGTTGGATAGAGCAACAGCCTTCTAAGCTGTGGGTCCCGGGTTCGACTCCCGGCCGGATCACACTAAAAAGCATTTAACCTATGCGTCAACTAAAAATTACAAAATCCATCACCAACCGTGAGTCCGCCTCTTTGGATAAATATCTGCAAGAGATAGGTCGCGAGGACTTGGTGACCGTAGAAGAAGAAGTAGAATTGGCAGGTCGTATCCGTAATGGCGACCGCGCTGCCCTGGAACGCCTGACACGCGCCAATCTCCGCTTTGTGGTGTCCGTAGCCAAGCAATATCAAAACCAAGGTTTGAGCCTGCCGGACCTGATTAACGAAGGTAATTTGGGACTTATCAAAGCAGCCGAGAAATTCGATGAAACCAGAGGTTTCAAGTTTATTTCCTACGCCGTTTGGTGGATTCGCCAATCTATCTTGCAAGCCTTGGCCGAGCAGTCCCGTATCGTACGTTTGCCCCTTAACCAAGTCGGTTCGCTGAACAAAATAAACAAAGCCTATCAACGTTTTGAGCAGGAATACGAGCGTAAACCCTCCGCAGAAGAGTTGGCAGAGGTATTGGATATGCCAGTCGATAAAATAGCCGACACGCTGAAAATGTCCGGCCGTCATGTATCGGTTGACGCACCCTTTGTAGAAGGAGAAGACAACTGCCTGATTGATATCATGCCCAACGAAGACAGCCCCAATGCAGACCGTGGACTTATCAACGAGTCGCTTTCCCGGGAAATAGACCGCGCACTGAACACTCTGACGGCAAGGGAGGCTGATATTCTTCGCAAGTTCTTCGGAATAGGCATGCCGGAGAAAACATTAGAGGAGATAGGCGACGACCTGCATCTCACGCGCGAGCGCGTGCGCCAAATTAAGGAGAAAGCAATACGCAAACTGAAGACATCGTCCAAGAGCCGTATATTAAAAACGTATCTTGGGTAAAAATAAAAGGCAACCGCTGAGGTTGCTTTTTTACTAATACGAAGTGGAGAAAAAAGCGACATATTGGAGATGGGCAGGGTGGCTGGTAAGTATTACTGCCATTGTGTACTTGGGGTATAAACTAACTCAGTACGACCATTATGCCGACCTGGCTTATTCGTTGCAACATGCCGGTGCCGTAGAATGGTGTGCTTTGACAATATCTGCACTTTTGATACCTATTCAATTATGGGCAGAAGTTCATCGTTGGAAATGGACTTTACGGGGTTGGAAAGACATCTCTGTTTATGACGGTTGGAGGCAGGTTTTGACGGGTAGCGTGGCAGGTTTTCTTACCCCTTATCGGGCAGGTGATATACCGGCACGATTGGTGATGGCAGGTCTGACAATCGATAAAGACCAACTGAAAGCCAACGGTTGGGCATGGCTGAAAGACTGGCGCAAATGGTTCCCGGTTATTGTCTGGACGATAATACGCTATCTACTATGGGGGGTGCAACTATGGGGCGTTCTCCGGTTTGCGGGCGTCGAACTCACATGGATACAAGCCATCAGCAGCATCGCGATGTATTATGTTATAATCAGCATTATGCCCTCGTTGCCGGCGGCAGAGGTAGTACTAAAAGGCGGTTGGGCTGTACTGATTTTTGGACAATACACAGAAAATGTCGCCGCCATCACGTTGGCAGTCAGCCTAATTTGGATTTTTAATACAATTATGCCCGTTTTATTTGGTAGTTTGGGAAAAATTTTGTACTTTTGCAAGCAAAAGTAAAAAACACATAATTTTATAATACTATGAATGTACATTTTCAAATCAATTATCGTACTGTTTACGGACAGGAACTATGCCTTATCCAATTGGGCGATAAGGCCAAATACACGGAGGCGCAACCTCTATTCATGAGTTGCCACGGACAAGATTGTTGGGTGGCGGAAGTGTCCCTTCCCGCCGGTTCGTTTGCCTATAAATACGCTATTCATACCCAAGAAGGATTCTTTATCTATGAATCGGGCAACAACCGCGAGATTGAACTTCGCGCAGCCGACAAGCAAATTTTTGTGCATGATTATTGGCAATCCGTTGACTATGAGAAAGCCTTTTACACGACGGCTTTTCTGAAGTCACTCTTCCGCCGTACGCCAAAGAGTGGGCAACTGAAGGCGGCTGCATCGGTAGCCAAATCGAATGTACGTTTCTCTATCGATTTGCCACAAATTCTGCCCTGTCAAGGAGTTGCCATTATGGGTAATATACCCGAACTGGGCAACTGGGACGAGAAGAAAAAAGTGGTAATGGACGACCATAACTTCCCGGTTTGGCGCGCCAACATAAGCGTCAAAGCCAATGAGATATTTGAGTATAAATACGTGGTGTATGACAAAGCAACGGACAAGATTGTGGACCTCGAATATGGCGAGAACCGCCATGTGTGGGGCGTGCAGAAAGGTGTTGTCGTCCTGCAAAACGACCGTTCTTTCCGTCGCACACAACCCCGTTGGAAAGGTGCCGGCGTAGCCGTTCCGGTATTCAGTCTGCGTACCGAAGAAGGTTTCGGAATAGGCGAATATCAAGATCTGAAGAAAATGGCAGAGTGGGCGGTGATGACAGGAATGAAGATAATTCAGACTTTGCCTATCAACGACACCACCCTTACCCACACCAATTTAGACAGTTATCCATATAGCCCCGTCAGCGTCTTTGCCCTGCACCCCATTTATATCAACATCGAAAAAATGGGTAAGCTGACACCTGCTCAACGTAAGAAATACGAAGCAACCAAAAAGGAATTCAACGCCAAGAGTTTTGCCGATTATCAGGTGGTTTATGACGAAAAGATGAAATACTTCAAAGCCATCTTTAAGGCCGAAAAAGAGGCTGTGTTTGCAAGCACCGAATACAAGACATTCTTCGATAAGAACAAGACATGGCTGGAACCCTACGCTGCTTTTATGGCAAAACGCGACAAGCAGACCAAAGATTTCTATTATTTCCTGCAATATCACGCAGACCGCCAATTGGCAGACGCAGTGGCTTATGCTCACTCTATCGGCGTAGCCATGAAAGGCGATATACCTATCGGCATTAACCCCAACAGCGTGGACGCCTATGAGAACCCTGAATTATTCAACCTGAAAGCCAGCGCAGGTGCACCGCCTGATGATTTCGACGCTCGTGGTCAGAACTGGGGATTCCCGACCTATAACTGGGACGTGATGGCAAAAGACAACTACGATTGGTGGAAACGTCGTTTCGGTAAAATGGCAGACTATTTTGACGCTTATCGTATTGACCACATTTTAGGTATGTTCCGCATTTGGCAAATGCGTAAGACCGACGTTTGGGGACTATGCGGACATTTCTGCCCTGCTCTTCCCTATAGCTTGCAAGACCTGTGGAACATGGGTGTCAAACTGGACGAAGACCGTATGACCAAGCCCTATATACGCAGCAATTTCTTAGGCGATGTATTCGGTTTTGACACAGACTATGCCAAGGAAAAATTCCTATTAACCAACGATGGCTATGTCTATTATTTCCGTCCGGAATTTGATACGCAAGTCAAAGTGCAGGAATACTTTGAAAAAGGAGAAGGCAAAAACCTGCCGGAAGGTCAGCGTGTCAATCTGATGAATGGACTTATCTACCTGCACTGCGAGGTATTGTTTGTCCGTGACCAGAAAAACGACAACCTACTGCACCCGCGTATCAGTATCTATCAGAGCCATAGTTTCAACGAACTGTATCAGGATCAGAAAGACGTTATCATGGGTATCTACAACGACTATTTCTTCCACCGTCACAACGATTTCTGGCGTGGAAGTGCCATGAGCAAGATACCCACGTTAATCAATTCGACCGGCATGCTCTGCTGTGGCGAGGATTTAGGTATGGTACCCGAATGTGTACCGCAAGTAATGCACGAGTTGCAGATACTGAGTCTGGAAATCCAACGTATGCCCAAAGACCCGACTATTCTGTTTGCCCACCCTGCCGACGCTCCTTACCTAAGCGTTTGCACAACCGGCACACACGACACCAATCCTCTGCGTGCATGGTGGGAGGAAGATAGAGAAAAGACCCAACGTTTCTACAACGAACAAATGGGTTGGTGGGGAGAAGCACCCCAAGAAATGACACCGGAGATAGCTGAGTTTATTATCAACCAGCACATGTACAGTCCGGCCATGTGGGCTATCTTACCGCTGCAAGACTGGTTGGCTATTGACGGAGAGGTACGCATCAAAGACGTTCACGCCGACCGTATCAACCTGCCTTCCAATCCTCGTCATTTCTGGAATTACCGTATGCACATCAGCGTTGAGGACCTGAAGAACCAAGTCGCTCTGAATGAAAAAATAAAGAAACTGACAAGTGTGAGGTAAAACTTACTGCAAGCGGTTAATGGAATAATCCAACAAGGCTAACAGACTCTGCTTAACAGAGGAGTCACGGAAAAGAGCAAGTGCAGCAATGGCTTGCTCTTTATGTTTTTGCATTTGCTGGTAAGCATAGCGAATACCATCATAGCGCAGCACGAATGATTTAATCTCCTGCTCAGCCTCAAACGTATCTGTTTGCGGAGCGTTGTGCGCTATATTTTCGGCTATACGGCGAATCGTTTCATTTTCCTCTTTATCGGCACGTTGCAAAGCAATAAGAAGCGGCAAAGTGGCTTTGCCATCACGAATATCACCCATCGTCGGTTTGCCCAATTCGTCCGAATCGGAGTAATCCAACACATCGTCCTTCAACTGAAAACACATACCCAAATGCAGACCAAAATCGCGTAATGCCGACGTTTGGCGAGGAGTAGCCCCCGACGACTCGGCCCCCGCCTCCATGCAGGCAGCAAAAAGGCACGCCGTCTTTTGCTCAATAACACGGTAATACTGCTGTTCACTTATCCACATCGTGGCGTTGGAGTGAAGCTGCAACAATTCACCCGAGGACAAGGAACTTCCCATATTTGCCACTACATTTAATATATTGGTGTTACGCACGCGCACGATGAGCGTCATCACTTTTGCCAACAGATAATCTCCCACCAAAACAGCCACTTTGTTGGTCCACTTGACATGCACCGCCTCATGTCCGCGACGAATAGGGCTGGAGTCAACTACATCGTCATGAATAAGCGAAGCCGTATGAAGCAACTCCAACGCCACTGCCGTATCGATAGTCTTATCCGTAACACCTCGGCATAGTTTAGCAGCAAGAAGCACCAACTGGGGGCGCAACTGCTTGCCACGCTTGTAAAGCAAATACTGCAAAACATCTTTCAAAACAGGTTGGTCACACTGCAATGTCTGCTCAAAGGATTTTTCAAACGCACGAAAATCCTGTTCTATAGGGCGCAATATATCTGCCGACGTTGTCATATAAACTCAAATACGCGACAAAGGTACAACTTTTTTTTGACATATACAAATTGTGTCAATTTTTCCACATCTTTATAAGCATATTTTTGTAATTTTGCGCTCGTTGAAATATTTTGATATACTTAGGCAAATTTTACAAAAAAATAACGGATATGAAAGACTTTTTAGACAAAGATTTTTTACTTCAAACAGAAACAGCCAAGGAGTTGTATCACGAGCATGCAGAAAAGATGCCCATTATCGATTATCACTGCCATTTGATTCCTCAGATGGTGGCAGAGAATAAACGCTTCGAGTCCATCGCACAAATATGGCTGATGGGTGACCATTACAAATGGCGTGCTATGCGAAGCAACGGGGTAGATGAGCGTTTCTGCACAGGAAAAGACACCACCGATTGGGAGAAATTTGAAAAATGGGCAGAGACCGTGCCTTACACGTTCCGCAATCCGCTGTATCACTGGACACACCTTGAACTGAAAACGGCTTTCGGCATTGACAAACGCCTCAATCCGGAAACGGCAAAAGAGATTTATGACGAGTGCAACAATCAAATCGCCAATGATCCTAAATTCTGCCCACAGGGTATGATGGCGCACTATAATGTAAAAGTTGTTTGCACCACCGATGACCCTGCCGATACTCTGGAATGGCACAAGATGGTAGCAGCACAAAAAGATGCCAAAACACGTATGATTCCCGCTTGGCGTCCTGATGCCGCAATGAACATCGAGGCTGCTTCCTGGAAGGGTTATATTGATAAGTTGCAGGCTATCAGCGGTGTGGCTATCGTTGATTTCAAAACGTTGAACGACGCTTTGCAGAAACGTCACGATTTCTTTGCCACAATGGGTTGCAAACTCAGCGACCACG
>JAKSMY010000074.1 GCA_024400275.1 Paludibacteraceae bacterium
AATTGGGATTTAATTTTTCCGATTGAACAACTCTATGCCGGTGCATTAGCATAGCCGAGAGAGTGCTTTCGGCAGCAGGTGAAAGTCCTGCAAGACATGATGAAAAGAAAGTGTTTGTTACGAGTCATCGCCTATCTACATTGAAACAGATAGGCGATTTTTTATGCAAAATGCAAAAAGATTTGCATATATGAAATTTTTATTGTACCTTTGCAACGCGAATCACGCTGGAGGGATTATGTCATGTCTCTTAGGCGGGGTTGGCAGACATAATTAAAAGCGTTTACTGACGCTTGTTCTTGGTCTTCGAAATCTCGCAAGTTTCGTAACTCTATCAGGAATAAGACAAAGGTAGATGCTCATGGGGAATATCCCTTAATCGGTTGTACCGTTTTGGTATGCCTTTTAGTTCGTATATTCCGGCGTGAGATTCTGCGTTGTCATTCTATAGAGTGGGTTATGCGAGATACCCGAAGACGGAATGACAAAGGTAAGAGTTCCACGCTTTTTTATTGTACCACGCTTGGCGGAATTCACAGGCAAAATTTTATTATCTCATTATGAAAGAAAGAAATGTAGAGTACACCTTAAAACCGTATTCAGAGCCCGGTATGTTTGATCAATCAGACAAAGAGTGGCAAAAAATGAATGAAACACACAATGGTGTGTTAATTGAAATCTCTCCTGAAAGTCAATTAGATGAGACAGGCCATTATGTAGTCGTATCTATGGCACACATCGTGGATTCGAAAACAAATCAGATTGTATCAGTACCTTTGAAAAATGTCAAACTTATTTAATTTTAAAACATTATGAGAAAACTATTTTTTTGCATATTTATTGTATGTTCCTTCATTTTTACAGCATGTGATAAAGACAAAAATGATGCGACAAACCCAACCGAAACATCTACTATTTCATGTTCTCCAAATGAAATTACGGATGATGGTAGTGGTAACAACTATACTATTTGTTTAACATCTGTAGGTCCATGGACTGTTAGCAAAGATCAAGAATGGGTTACCATTTCTCCAGATAAAGGTCAAGGAGATGCTATTGTTTCAATTAAGGTAGATGCTGGGAGTACAGCAGTAGCAAATATCTTATTTAGTAATTCTAAAAATTCCACGAAAGTAATAATTTCTCGAATTGTACCTGATAATGGCAAAGAGAATGGACACGATTATGTTGATTTAGGATTAAGTATTAATTGGGCAACAATGAATATTGATGCAACTAAACCAGAAGACATAGGTTCCTTTTATGCTTGGGGAGAAGTAACTCCAAGAGGGGATACATATTCATGGACACAATACAAATTTTGCAATGACGAATATGGAGATTCATTTTCTAAATATGTAGTTTATACACCCTATGACTATGGTACTGTAGATAACAAAACCACTTTAGAAATGATTGACGATGTGGCTCATACAAAATGGGGAGGTAAGTGGAGAATGCCAACAGCAAGTGAGTGTGAAGAACTAATTGAAAAATGCTCTTTTTCAAAAAAACAATACGAGCAGATGGTTATTGTGACTGGTCCCAATGGAAATTCCATTGTGTTGCCTTGGGCAGAGATTAAATCTGGTGGTGCATCTTCGTCTTATATTAATACCTGTGGATATTGGACTTCTTCGTTGTTAGACTCTAGTCCTTATAAGAGTATGTTTTTGGCGCTTATGAATTCCTATACAACAGCGTATGTATGGGATACAGAGCGAGTATGCGGAATGCTCATACGTCCTGTATGTGATAAAAAATAGTTTAATTATTAACAAAATTACAAAACAATGAAAAAGATTTTTTCTTTATTCGTGGCACTTATTGCCACTACCGCCCTTTGGGCACAAAACAATGTCATTACCTATACGGCAACGCGAAAATTAACAAGCTCAACTTTAGATGTAGGTAAAACGACTTTTGGACCTGCCATTTCTTCACACACCTTTTCTAATGTCACGGGTACGATTACCTGTAGCGGAGAAGTCACAACGATTGGATACTATGCTTTCGCTGATTGCAGCGGTTTGACCTCAATTACGATTCCTGCTTCCGTTACCACGATTGGAGGAAGTGCTTTCGCTAATTGCAGTGGTTTGACCTCGGTAACGATACCAAATTCCGTCACCACGATTGGAGGTGGTGCTTTCAGAGGTTGCACAGGTTTGACCTCGGTAACCATTCCTAATTCCGTCACTTCGATTGGAGGTAGTGCTTTCTGGTATTGCAGTGGTTTGACTTCAGTAACTATTCCCAATTCCGTCACAACGTTTGGAGACTATGCTTTCGAGGGTTGTACATCACTTCCTGTGATAAATAATCTTCGTTATGCAGATACGTATTTAGTAGAGGCTGTGGATAAAACCCTATCTACTTATACCATTAAAGAGGACACAAGATGGATTGGAAATCATGCTTTCGATGGTTGCACTGGTTTGACCTCAATAACTATTCCTAATTCCGTCACCACGATTGGAGATTATGCTTTCGATGGTTGCACTGGTTTGACCTCAATAACTATTCCTAATTCCGTCACCACGATTGGAGATTATGCTTTCTATGATTGCAGCGGTTTGACTTCGGTAACGATACCTTCTTCCGTCACAACGATTGGAGATTGGGCTTTCTTTAGTTGCAGCGGTTTGACTTCGGTAACGATACCTTCTTCCGTCACAACGATTGGAAATTGGGCTTTCTTTAGTTGCAGTGGTTTGACCTCGGTAACGATTCCCAATTCCGTAACTACGATTGGAGATTATGCTTTCTATGGTTGCTCTAGTTTGACCTCGGTAACGATTCCTAATTCCGTAACTACGATTGGAAATGGTGTGTTCGATTATTGCACCGCTTTAACCTCCATTGAGATTCCAAATTCCGTAACTACGATTGGAAATGGTGTGTTCGATTATTGCACCGCTTTAACCTCCATTGAGATTCCTAATTCCGTTACAACGATTGGAGGTTCTGCTTTCTCTGGTTGCAGCGGTTTGACCTCGGTAACGATTCCCAATTCCGTCGAGACGATTGGAGACGAGGCTTTCAGGGGTTGCAGTGGTTTGACCTCGGTAACAATTCCCAATTCCGTCACCACGATTGGAGATTATGCTTTTTCTGTTGTCAATAATATTGTGTACAATGGTATAGCCACAGGTTCTCCGTGGGGAGCTAAATGTGTGAATGGCTATGTAGATGGTTATTTGGTATATAGTGATGCATCAAAAACAAAACTTTGTGGTTGCTCTGCTGCCGCAACAGGGGAAATTACGATTCCAAATTCCGTCACCACGATTGGAAGTTCTGCTTTCTATGATTGCAGCGGTTTGACCTCGGTAACGATTCCTTCTTCCGTCACCTCGATTGGAGAGGAGGCTTTCGCTGGTTGCAGTGGTTTGACCTCAATAACGATTCCTAATTCCGTCACCACAATTGGAGCTGGTGCTTTCTATGGTTGCAGCGGTTTGACTTCAATAACCATTCCTAATTCTGTCACCACGATTGGAGAGTGGGCTTTCTATGAATGCAGCGGTTTGACCTCGGTAACTATTGGCAATTCCGTCACGACGATTGGATATGATGCTTTCTCTGGTTGCAGTGGTTTAACCTCGGTAACTTGCTATGCTACAATACCCCCTGCTTGTGGTGGTAATTGTTTTTATAATGTGGATAAATCCATTCCTCTCTATGTGCCTGCTGAAAGTGTAGAAGCGTATAGAGATGCAGAAGGTTGGCAAGATTTCACGAATATACTACCTATTACTGCTGAAGAAGTAGAGGTAACAGAGCCAGAGACAGAACCAACAAATAATTCAGTCGTGATCTCATGGCCATCTGTTGCTGATGGCGAGACATACACCATTGAGATTCGTAAAGGAGAAGAACTGATTTGTACGCTTGTTTTCAATGCTGACGGACAACTGATGTCTATCAACTTTGCTGCTCCTACCCGTGGTGGAGAACGTGGTTCGCACTATGCCACAGCAACGGCTACTGGTTGGACTTATACTATTACCGGGTTAGAGGCAGGTACAGAATATACCTATACGATTGTTGCTAAAGACAATGGTGGCAGCACGCTCTATTCCAAATCAGGTACTTTCAAGACTACAGGCGGTGAGATGGCTATTGATGAGATGACGGATAGTCGAAAGTCAAAAGTAGAAAGTCAAAAGGTGATACGCAACGGTGTTCTCTACATCGAGCGCAACGGCAAGACCTACAACGTTTCGGGACAGAAAGTAAAATAATCATCCATTCAGAAACATTATTCGCACAAGGGGAGAGCAATCTCCTCTTGTTGTTTTGTAGTCAGTTGTTGTGTAATCAGTTGTGATACTCTCCTTCACGAAAAGTGACGAAGAACCCAACTGTTTTTATCTCCGTCCCTTGTTTCTCCGTACTCATTCTTTATGATTCCTTTACTATTCCTTTATGATTGCTTTACTATTTCTTTATGATATTAAAACAGCAATAGAAGGGATACTATGCTTTTGTAATAACCATGAACTGATTTTTTGTTGCAATGTTACTATACAAATTCATCCTGCCCCCTTACCAAGTCGCGCTCAAGCACATCGTGGGAGCGCATTTTGCTATAAAAATGATGGAATTACTACGAATGCTACAGTGCAACGAAAGTCAAAATCCCAATTTACAAATTTACAAATTCTGTAGTTCTGTTGCACGCCATTTGTTCCGTGCTCGTCAGGAACAATGCAACATAAACAAGACAAAGGAATGACCCCCGACCGACCCTCGACCGACCCCCGACCCCAAAAGTGAGCAATAAACTTTGAATTTTGGACTTTTTGAGAAGAAAATTCGCACAATTTTTACACTATTTTAATGCGATTGCTCTGTAAAAATCGTTTTTTATTTGCGTATTTCAAAAAAAATGTGTACTTTTGCAGCCTGTTTACAATATACACACAAATATGGCTGTAGAAATTCGAGAGATAACAAGAAAATGCGATATTCGGAGATTTGTTGAGTTTGGAAATGAACTCTATCGCGATTGCCCGAACTTCTGCCCTCACCTCGTCTTTGACGAGATGAACACTTTTAACGTGAAGAAAAACCCTGCTCACGAGTTCTGTGAGCATATTTTGTACATGGCTTATCGCGAAGGACAGCCCGTTGGCCGTGTTTGCGGCATCATCAATCCTATTGCTAACGAGCGCTGGGGCGTGAAGAAAGTGCGTTTCGGTTGGATAGATTTTATAGACGATATGGAGGTGAGTAAGGCACTTATGGACGCTGTGGCTGCTTGGGGTAAATCCAAAGGTATGACACAGATGAATGGTCCTGTTGGCTTTACCGACTGGGACTACGAAGGACTGCTGATAGAAGGATTTGAATACCTTGCGCCTATGGCTTCGCTCTACAACTATCCGTACTACGAGAAACATCTGGAAGCCTACGGACTGACCAAAGAAAACGACTGGATAGAGATTCAACTCTACGTGCCGGAGGAACTGCCGGAGCGTGTGGCACGTGTAGATAAGATTGCACGTGAACGTTATAACCTGCGTGTGGATAAGGTACGTTCGGCTCGCGAACTGAAGAAGAAATACGGCACCCGCTACATGGATATGCTGGACGAGGCGTATCAACGACTCTACAACGCTCAGCCGATGACACCACGGCAGAAGCAGTACTACAGCGATATGTATATCCCGATGCTGAACTTCGACTTCGTGACAATCGTGGTGAACGAGCAAGACGAGATAGTAGGTATCGGCTTGGGAATGCCCGATATATCGCAGGCGCTGCGCAAATGTCAAGGGCACTTGTTCCCCTTCGGCTGGTGGCATATTCTGAAAGCGTTTAGGGCAAAGAAAATGGAGGTGTTTGACTTCTTGCTCATTGGTGTGCGCCCTGATTATCAGGGACGTGGCGTGAATGCCGTCTTGATGGCAGACCAATATCCATACTTCCGCAAATATGGCGTTCATCATGCGGAGACTACGTCGATAATGGAGACTAACAACCTGAATATCAAGCCATGGCAGATGTTCCCATGCAAGCAGCATAAACGTCGCCGTGCCTACATAAAAACGATAGAATGAACGAAGAGATTTATCCGGCAGCCGAACAGCGCATGAACGAATATATCTGCGCTCACAATATGCGACACACCCAAGAACGACGGACGGTGTTGCGTTGTGTATGCAATCTGAAACATCCCTTCACAGCAGACCAACTGGTGGAACAAACGGCAAAAGTGTTTGTAAGCCAGGCAACTACGTATAATGTCATTCGTCTATTATTGAACGCACGTGTGTTGCATGAAGTGCAGCGTCCGGGATTCGGAGGCAAATCCGGATACGAGGTGGCGTTAGTGTCGCAAGATAGCATCCGGATGATTTGCACAAAATGTGGCAGAGAGGTGGCGCTGGCGGATAAGGCAATCAGCGCATTGGTAAGAAGACGCCGATACACCAACTTTGACATGGATCATTATTCGCTATACGTCTATGGGGCATGCAAGGTGTGCAGACGACTAAAAGGTAAAGAGAAAAAAGGACAATAAATAAAAAACGAAAGATTATGGGATTAGGATTATTCATTGTAATAGCTCTTGTGAGCTGGATTGTAAGCGCTTCACTTGAGCGTAAGTTCAAACGCTATTCGGCAGTAGGTCTGAATATGACAGGTAGAGAAGTGGCGGAGAAAATGCTTCGCGACAACGGTATAACCGATGTGCGGGTGACCTGCACCAGAGGTCATTTGACCGACCATTATAACCCAACCGATAAGACGGTAAACCTGTCGGAGAGTGTGTATAATTCAGCCAGTGTCGCCGCCGCCGCTGTGGCTGCCCACGAATGTGGTCATGCCCTGCAACATGCAACGGAATATGCTCCCTTGCAGATGCGTTCGGCCTTAGTGCCGGTCGTATCGTTTGCCAGCAAATGGGTGACCTGGATTATCTTGGTAGGTATATTGATTATGAATGCGTTTCCGTTCCTCTTGTGGTTTGGTATAGGGCTGTTTGCTATGACTACACTGTTCTCGTTTATCACGTTACCCGTAGAGGTGAATGCGAGTCAGAGGGCAGTCAATTGGTTGGAAGAGGCAGGTATCACGGACAGAGAAACCACCCCGATGGCGTCGGAAGCATTACATAGTGCAGCCTATACGTATGTGGTGGCAGCCATATCGTCGTTGGCAACGTTGATTTATTACATCTTGATTGCTTTGGGCAATCGTAGATAAGAAGGCAAACGAAGGTTTGCCGCAAGGCCCTGTAGCTCAATTGAATAGAGTGTCAGATTCCGGTTCTGAAGGTTCTGG
>JAKSMY010000075.1 GCA_024400275.1 Paludibacteraceae bacterium
TTTGAGCAGGATAATGTCCGTGCCACGAGAAGGTGCTGTTCTTGCAGACGTAAGCAGTGGTGTCCCCATAAGTGGTGAGGCAAGGTTCTTCTTTGGTAACTGTGACTGCTTTTTGGGCCTGTGCACGGCAACCCCAACGGTTTTTGGAAGGTTCTTGAGCAACAGTCCAAGTGATGTCGTAAACACCGGCAGAGTCAAACATAATGGTTGTGTTGGGTGAGTGGACATTTCCAAAATGCGAGTAATCAGATTTCTCTGTCCAAATACCGGAAAGGGCTCCCTCTAATGTTCCTGAGATGGGGTAATCGACTCCTGTTTGTAATTGATCTTGAATCGTGATAGTAGGTGTTTTCTCGGCACAATTGGTACAATCTTCCAAACGAACAACTTGTATTTCAGCAATATAGTGGTTCTGATTTGATGTTGGATCATTGGCCTTACCGTGACGATAGAGACAAATGGTGTTAAAATTCTGAATAGAATTGGCTATATTTTCGGAAATATACCATTCGTTCCACCCGTCGTTTATACCATCGATAGAACCAATCCAATTATTACCGGCATCGGAATAAATATGTAATGTAGCATTACCGTAGTCCATTACCTTAGAGACAAAGACTTGAACAACATCGCCCCCATGGAATGTATATCCATCTTTTAGCGTTGCGGACATGTGGTGATTATCGTCACCCATCTTGTATCCGGTTTTTCCTTCATAGGTTTGTGAAGTTTGCAGTAGGCATTCGCCTGTACCGCCGATGGTACCGGAAACAGAAACGGTTTTTGCAGATGTTGTAACGGCATCCAAAATGACATTGGGATAACAACCTTCGGCTTTTTCGGCATATACGGTGTCTAATTTGGAATAGATAGAACCGGAATTGCCGGTTACTTTACAGCGGTAGTAGGTTGTATTGGTTTCTCCTTCTTGTGTGAGTTGTGGAATGATAGGTGTATAGGTGCTGGCGGTGGCATCGGATATGTCAGACCAAGAGGTTCCGTTCGTACTTTTTTCCCATTGATAGCCGGTGGCGGCTGTGGCGGTAACAAACAGCGGTGTCACCATGTCTTTTAAGTATTGTCCTGAACTTAATTGGATATTTAAGTCGGCATTGTAGTGGTCGTCGTATTCAAATTTGGCTGCTGATTCGTCGGTAATCTCCAACGCTGCAACATGAATATAGTACGATATGGTGGCTGATTCAAAGCAGCCTGATTTAGAAAGTGTTGCAGTTATTTTGGCTGTTCCGCTGCCTACAACGGAAACCTCACCCGTTGTTGCATTGACGGTGGCAACGGCAGTGTTGTCTGAAGAATAGGAAATAGTTCCCATTGACGGCGAATCGGATGAGGAAGCGGTGTAGGTGAATTGGTCCCCCGGCTGTTTCTCTATTGTGGTGTTTGCTTTAAGATTGTCAGACCAAGTGAGCAGAGGAACTAAAGCACTGTGGGAAATAGTGAAACCATTAAATCGGATGTTGGAGTGAGCTCGGCTGATGATAAAATCAGTAGCTCCAATAAAGGGACTTCCTACCGGAATAGTGTATTCAATGTCAATAATTTGGTTCTTATCTACACTTCCTTCTGTGGCGATATAAGTTTTAGCATCTCCTGTGTGAATTTTATATGTTTGAGAGATAGTAGAACTGGCATTGGAAGAACGGATGGCAATTCGATCATTTATGCGTAATGGCTCAGTTAGGTAAATATGTAATTGGTTATTCTTGGCTTGGTAGTCTCCATTGATTTTATAGAAATGTTCGCCACCATTGTCAAATCCGGTAACAATACCGATATATTTAACCGAACCACCAGTTGTGGCGACAGAATCGCTTCCCGTTTTGGACTGTGTATATTCGAAAAAAGGCGCACCATAGGAGACTACATCGCAAGCGGAGAGCGTGATGGATATGTCATCAGTGGTGGAACCATCATCGGCTGTTAGTACGACAGCACCTATAGCGGCAGCGTTAATACGCAATTCGTAGGTTGCTGTGACACCAATAGTAGAGGTTTGGGCACATGTAGCATTCCCTTCAGAAACAGTTATAGTGGGTACAGCATCACCGGAGACGGAGATGGTGTATTTACCACCGGCATAGAAATTAGTGCCTTCGATTCCGTTCCAAGTAATGGCAGCAGATAAGTGGGGAAAGGTTACAACCCCGAAAATGAACACAAAAAGTGCTTGAAGTAGATGTTTTTTCATATAATGTATTTTGATTTATTCATCTTATACTCATCCTATACTCATCGTATACTCATCGTATACTTTTGTCTTCTGTTCGTATAGGTACGCACAAAGACAAAAATTCCGCATACAAAGATACAAAAAGTTTTTCGTATGTGTGCGCGCGTTCATTATTTTTTTAAATTTTTCATCGAAATGCTTGTATAACTAAAAAAAATATTGTATCTTTGTGGCGAATTGGGTGTAGTGTGCCCGAAAAAAACAGAAACTTATATCTAAAAATATGCGAAAAACCAAATTATTTCTTGTGATTGTGTCTGCTTTGACGGTCATGTCGGAGATGGTCTATTCTCAACAGTCGGACAACAGTTTTGTGTCTGCCGGTGCTTTGCCGTATGACACAATAGAAACAGATACGACATGGCAGTATTTGTATAGAGATACGACGTTTACGATTCATCGCCAAACCATTACTCATGTAGATACGATAGAGGTGCAGGAAGAAGAGGCCGTAAGAGATGGCATGAAGGGACATAATTTCCAATTTATGGTAGGTGGAGGTTACGGTACGTTGGGTTATCAGTTGGGCGATGCCGGTAGCGTGAAAGGTTCGGTGAGTAGCATTGCACAGTTGCAGTACGCTTACTACTGGAATGCACACTGGGGATTTAGTTTGGGATTAGGTTTCAGTCATTACATGTCCACAGCGACGTTGAATAACTGCGTGCGTTTCTCTAATATAAAAGACTCGGAAGGAGAGCCGTACACGCATCAGGTACTGACGCAAGATTGGAAAGAGAGACAATTATTGGGATTGTTGAGTGTGCCGGTAAATTTGCAGATGCAATATCCTGTTTCTCAGACTAAAAAACATGACCGTTTTGCGCGTTTTTACATGACATTCGGCGTGATGGTAGGACTGCCGGTTTGGTCGCAATACAAATTGTTAGACGGCGGTATTGAACATCAGGGCGTTTATGACCGTAATGTGACATTGTACAATATGCCGTCACACGGGTATTACAAGGAAACGATAGGGGAGGATTTTGATAAGGATAACCATAAAATGAGCCCCAAATCGTTTGATGTGTTGGCCAATTTGGAGATGGGTTTTGCTATTCCGTGCAGCAGGAATGTGGACTTTTTGATTGGGGCATATGCTAATTATTCCGTTATTGATATACAAGGTAATGCGGACCAAATAGGTTGGCAACAGCATCGATATGCAGGGTTGGAATCCTTTAAGAATCACACCTTTATGAACGATTATGCCGGTGTGACCAATAGTGATTTGGCATCTAACGAACGCCCGTGGGCAGCAGGTCTGAAAATAGGCGTACAGTGGCATAACCGTCCGAAAACGCAGCAGCATAAGACATACGAAGAAGTGTTGTCAGATACCACTTTTGCAGTATCTCAACGTAGCCGCATAGAACATAAACCGATTGTGCCTGTTGCTGTTCAGCAGATTCGTGAGGTAATGAAAAAGACCTATATTTGGTTCGAGTTTGACTCTTATATACCTAAATTCTCCAATGGTAACCCGTTGGATAAGGTAGCAGAGATATTACGTGCTAACCCTGATCAACGTATTTTGATTACAGGTCATGCCAGCAAAGAGGGACAATTGGACCATAACTTACAGTTGGCTGAAAATCGTGCCAAGATGATTGCTTCGCTGTTGATAGGTAAAGGCGTGAAGAAAGCGCAAATTGACTGCGAAGGACGTGGTGTATCGACGCACTATCAGAAAGATTATCAAGATACTGATGAAGGTCGTGAATTGGACCGTCGTGTAGAAATCAATCCTATTGTAGAATATAAATAAGTTACTGATATGAAACAGATTACATGTTTATTACTATTCGTTGCCGCTGTGGCTTTTCCTACGCACGTTTTAGCAGTAGCTCCCCCTCCTCCGGGCCCGTATGATGACTGTTTGGAGGACTTGGTGTATCGTAAGTGGAACGATGTGCTTTATGTCACCAACGAGGATAGTGTGTATGTGGCATATCAGTGGTATTGCGACGATGTTATTATGCCCGGAGAAACCAAACAGTTCCTTTTTACCGACGGCAACAGTATGTACCGGGACGGTCATTGGTATAGTGCAGCAGCAATGATGGCTGACGGCACGTGGGTTTATCAATGTGCTATGCTGTTTGAAGATATAGCCAAGAGTTATAATAATGCTCCGGAACCAGCACAGGCGCCGCGATTGATAGCGACGCCCATGCAGTTTGGTAGTTGTGAGTTGCAGGTTTATGAACTCGACAACCGACGTTTTTTGCACTTAAAGGTTAAGTGATTTATTTGATTGTTGCACCGGAGACGGAGTAACGGTGATTATTGTTCAGAAGGAAGAAACGTCCTCTGTTGATAATCTTGTCAGGCAGGTTGCCGGTGCTGACATTGTCCGTTCCTGTTACGATTGGATAAGTAATGCGGATAGCGTAGTATAGCATACTATTGTCGGCACCTACAAAGATGGTACATGATTTCTGTCCGGTATATTCGTAGGTCACTTTAGAAATTGAAGCAGTAACGGATTGAGTATGTGCAGCAGAACTGGTGACATCATTAAGGTATAGATTAACCGTACGTGTACCAGAATCACTACTATTGCGGCAGTAGATTTCTATAGTACATGGACCGCTAACATCAAATTGTAGTGTGCGGTATGGATCATCTGCTTTTTTCTTACCAGAAGCACCACCTGCTTTGATAGCACGTGTAAATTCATAAGTAGTGCCATCTTTTTCAGTATAGGTTTGTTTTTTTGTTTTCATCTCCATGGACTTTTCTGAAGTTGCATTAAGAATGAGTCCATTGATGTTGATTTGCTCGAAAAATTCTCCATCACATTCATCAAACATAGCATCAGAAGCATTCCAAGTAAATCCTTCACTGGGTTTCCAACCGCCTTGTGGAATGACATTCACTACATACTGAACGGATTTCTTGTTGTATGCAGCGGTGGCTTCTACGGTTGCGGTGATGGTAGCCTTTCCGATGGCGATGCCGGTAACTACACCGGTGGAAGCATCTACAGAAGCGATGTTTGGTGCGTCAGAGACATAAAAGATGTTACCATCTGAATTGGTGGTAGGTACTTGAGTAATTGTGCTGCCAACTTCTACATTCATTTTCTCCTGTGCAAACGATAGCGTGGGCTCAACGGGAATAGGATCATCGCCGCTACCACTCAGATTGGCATTGAACTGAATCTCTTGCGTAGGCAGGATATGGTCGCACACAATGACTAAATTCTCTCCTGATGTCAGTGTACAAGGAATTGTGAATGAACGTGTTTCGCCCGGGCATAGTCCGCGTAAAGAAGTTTCAGAGCGCGTCAAACCGATAGCAGGATAAGCATCCTTATAAATGGGTGCTATACCTTCGTTGATAAAGGTCAGTTTTGTCTCGGTACTATTGGTGGTGCAAGATGTTAAGCGGAAACGATAACCGCAAGCCATAGATGCCTCTTTAAATCGAGCCGGTGTGGCATATTTGCCATCGAGGGCATCATTACTAATCATAAAAGAGAGGTGATATTTGGAACTGGCTTGTTCCCAAGTGACACCATACATGCCCGCAGGATTGAGGAAATTATGTTGGTCGTCATCGGTGTAATAACTGATTTCACCGCCACAAACGCCTCTTTTCCAACGGGTGGTAACACCATCTACGCCGTTCCAACATTTTTCGTTCCAGCCGTCTCCTTGCGATATTTCATGTTCTGAATGCATAAATGAGTCGTCAAACAGACCGAAGTTGAGTGCCAAGAGGTCCTTATTTCCTGCAACCGGCGTATATTCTTCATCAGCAATATCGGTGCTGACTGCCCAAGGCAACTGTTTGAATGTGTTATTGATATGTGTTAGAAATTCGGCTTGATATTCTTTGGTTGGGAAGTTAATTCCTAATTTGAGTGTAGTGCCATAAATGTGGTATTCACCCCAGTGACCAAAACCTACCTCAAGAAAAGCGAGACGCGGGTCGCCGTCGTATTTGGCTGCGAAATCGGTGTAGAATTGTTTGTAGAACCACAGTAATTCAGGATTGCTCCAATCGGCGTAGTAGCAAGGACCATCGCCACCGGCATTTTTATTATAGGTCTCGGTGTATCCGGGCAAATCTTTAATATACTGCGGAACGGCGGTCACTCCTTTGGTTTTGCCGTCAGGTTGTTCTCCCGGATATTCAAGCCAGAAACGAAGAATAGCCTGATGACCGCGAGATTTGACATCGTTGAGAATCTTTTCGATGGGAGACCAATCATAGTTGATAGTACCATCTTGGTTCTTGCCTTTGACTACATCGCACGGACGGCAATAGGTGTATTCCATTGAGTAGCATTTGGCATACGTGTCTTTGACATCTTCGGACAAAGGATTCCACAGTACCAAACCGGTCATTGGTTGTACATCGGTAATTGATTTGGATACTTTGACATTTTGCATGTCTTCTGCATTGGCAGACCATAACGAACAGCATAAAACGCTGATAAAGAGAAATGTTTTTTTCATGGTATAAAAATTAGTTGATGATGTTAACAACAATAATTTTAATTTTCAGGCGCAAAGGTACAAATATTTTTTTATATCTGCAAATAAAATATATTTTTTTTTGTGGAAATTTGCGTAATTCGAAAAAATGTTGTACCTTTGCACCCGCAATCCGTTCAGGGAAGTCAGGTGAGAGTCCTGCACAGACCCGCTGCTGTGATTCGCAATCAAGTTTTCTCTCTCATAGTCACTGAGTTACACACTCGGGAAGGCTGAAAACAAGAGCGATAAGTCAGAAGACCTACAGGTTGTAAGGCTACGGCCTTTGTCATTCACGCTCTCGCGGAATAGAGCTCACGACAATGCAACGACTTATCTCCATATTGTTTTTGGCACTCTCTGTGTGCATCCCTTTGTTCGCTGCGAATGAAGCGGATTCGGTCGTATTGGGCGAAGTAACCATTGTGGCACGACCTGCCACACATGAGGTGATAACACCACAAACACTCTCTGGTAACGACCTGCAACGATTATCTGCTCATTCGGTAGCCGATGCCATGCGCTATTTTTCAGGTGTTCAAATCAAAG
>JAKSMY010000076.1 GCA_024400275.1 Paludibacteraceae bacterium
ACATTAATAACTTGTTTGAATTGAGATATATCCATATTTAGAATATTTTGCGTGCAAAATTACTATTTTATTTTGAAATGTGCAAATAATCGGACAAATTTTTAGTGTTTTTATGTATTATGCTACCATTTTAATAATATAGGTCATACTTCGAGTTATTCCATTCTTGCGTTTTTCCGCCAACCCATTTGACAAATGGTTTCGCTTTCATTGTTGTGGATATTTTTTCGATTGCAAAGATACAACTTTTTTTTGATATACGCAAATTCCCCTGCAAAGGTACTACTTCAACGAATCATTTTGGTGTCGCTTGGTAGATTTTTTTCGTTTTTTCTTGTTTTTTCTACTTTTTGTGGAGCATAACGGAATCGTAATAATCGTGCCCTTGTGGCTAAGAATCGTCGACCTCTTCGTTGCGAACGAAACGCTCTAGCCAACTGAGCTAATGCCCCAATGCAACCTTTGCGACGCAAAATTACAAAGAATTTTTGGAATATGCAAATATTTCTGCATTTTGCATAGAGATATCCTTAACATCGCTCTGCCAAAAGGAGAACAGGTTTGCCCTTCACGCGTGTACCTATTATATATTGCGTACCACCGTCGCGAACTTTGAGTTTCTTTTTCAGTTCCTCTGCTCCCATGACATAATTGCGTGTCAGCACGTTAAATTTAGACCGTTCGCTATGCTCACTGATGGAGTATGGAGTATGGACTGCCCTTGTTCCATCAGCGTCAGCGGTCCTTGTTCTATCAGCCGAAGGCGGTCTATTGATGAATCGGTGAATTTTGAAAACTCGTCCCGGAAAATCGTTTATCAGTTGGTCGGACACATACAGATGGGTGTTCACGTCCAATTTATTCAGCCCGTATCGTGCCCCGACCAACTTATACGCCCCTGCCTTCAGTATCGCCGCCCCCGGCTCGTATAGATAACAATTTGTAAATGAGTCAATTTGTAAATTTGTAAATGGGCACGTCGTATTGTTCTCTTCTTCTCGTGTGAACTCAAACCGCCACCCCTCCGCCACATCTGTAGTTATCATAACGCCCCCCTTATTGAGGGGGCTTGGAGGTGTCACCAATAGCACCTCTTTCACCTCGTTCTTGACGGCTACGATATGCACCTGCCAGCCATCGCCTAAACTGTGCAAGGCAGCGGTTATATCCAGCATAGGCGACAACTTAATCATTATCGTGTCTGCCACATCGCGCATTCGGGGCAATAACTCCAGCACGTTGGGCGTGCAGTCTTCCAGTCGGAACACTTTGCCGCCGTTTTTGTCTCTCCTTGCCGGGTCGATGTAGATAGTGGAAAGATAGCGTTTAGACCGTTCGCTATGCTCACTGATGGAGTATGGAGTATGGACTGCCCTTGTTCCATCAGCGTCAGCGGTCCTTGTTCTATCAGCCGAAGGCGGTCTATTGAGAAATTCTTCTGCCGTGGTGTTATGTACGGTCACTTTTGATGGCAGGTTATGTCGCGCCAAGGCGCAAAGTTCGGCATTTTGCTCCACATAATCCACCGTCTCAAATTTCTCACCCATGAAATACGTATCCACCCCCGCTCCGCCGGTTAGGTCAATCAAACCGTGCATTGTGCATTGTGAACCGTCAACCAATATTTGTGCTTTGTACCTCGCGGTTGCCTCACTCGAACACTGCTCGCAACTAATTCTCGGCGGATACCACCAACTCCCTGTGGCAAACGTTGGCAACTTATCCTTCGTCCTCTGCCATCCTTCTATCTGTTGCAGGAAAAAACGCCAGTCCTCGTCTGTCAGTTCGGCAAAACGAGAACGATGCAGGGCAAGGTCTTCCACCCTGTCCTGCAAATGTGCTTGTATTAAATCTTGACTTACCAAGTTAGTTGCAAAGTCTTACCACTGGATAACAATACGGAACTCTTGTGCCGGAGGGTCAAACTCAGTGGTTGTATCGTATGCAAAATCTGAGGCGCGATATTGAAATTCCACCCATCCACGACCGAATTCATAGTCGTAAGCCTCCGTATAGGTATATCCACCATCTTCATACAATGCTTTATGGCGAATAAAGGGCAATTGGCGTTGATAATAACCGAAATTTTTTGGATCGGGTAAATAGATATAAGCGTTTATTAAGCCGTTCAACCAAACCCATTCTGTCATTTCCGGTACTTCAGTGCATAGGTATCTGAAATAGTTGCCTTGAGGGGATTCTGTAAACTCCCAATCTTCTGCCTGAACTGTTACATCAAAGACGCTCCACTCTACATTCATGCCCGGGTCGCCTTTTTCGCCCTTGCAACTGGTTAAACTCAAGGCGACAACCATCGTTGCCAACATAAATACATACTTTTTCATACTATTTAAATTTATCAATTCATCATTTCATCAATTCATCATTCCATCAATAGCCGCTTTGCGGCTAAATCTCCACTATCGTAAATCCTGCGCCGCCATGGTTGACATCTCCTTCGTAGAAGTCTTGAATACGGTTTTGCTTCTTCAGCCGTTGCAGGTAGTCGCGTGTCAGTTGTTTGAGTGCTCCTGTTCCTGTGCCGTGCAGAATAGAAATCTCTCCGGCATTGACCATAATGGCTGAATCCATATAGGCAATCAGTTGTTCCTGCGCTTCGTCTATACGCAGTCCTCGCATGTCCAACTCGCGTTGAAACGCCAACTTGGCACGCCGGATTGTATTTACCACGGAGGGCTGTGAAGACGGCAGCGATTTGCTTATGCCCTTCAGGTCCCTGAAATCATGCAGCACCGCATCCTTCTTCCCTTTTACATTCCCCTTACTGAGGGGGCTTGGGGGGGTCCCCACTTTCGCCTTCATACTCTCCACTTTTCCTCTTGCCTTGCGGGTACGTTCTTTGTCGGCTTTGCTCTCTTTTATCTCGCGAATGGTGCGTTCGATGGTGGCGTTACTTTGTTGTAACAAATTCTGTGCCTCTTCTTTGGCTTCGGCAATTATTTCGCGTTTTTTTGCTTTCAGCCCGGCTATTTCCTGTTCATAGAAGGTGATTTTTTCTTCCAGATGTTTCTCTTTCTGCCGGATATTCTGCCGTTTGTTCTCCCAATAACGTTTATCGCGCGCTATGTCTTGCAACTGTTTGTCGTAGTCGATATGTTCAGTGCCGACTAAATCAATGGCCTGTTGCACAATACGTTCCGGCAGTCCTGTCTGACGGGCTATCTCGATGGCAAAACTGCTGCCTGCCTGACCTACGCTTAACTGAAAAAGCGGTTTGAGAGCCCCTCGGTCGTATAGCATGGCTCCGTTGATGAGCCCTTCGGTCTGTTCGGCGAGGTGCTTGAGGTTGGTGTAGTGGGTAGTGACAATCCCGATGGCTTGCTGATTGTTGAAATCTGAAAGCAACGCCTCTGCCAATGCCCCGCCGATGGCAGGCTCCGTGCCAGAACCGAACTCGTCAATCAGGAATAGGGTGTGGTGGTCGGCATGTTGGACGAAGTACTTCATATTACGCAGGTGGGACGAGTAGGTACTCAAATCGTCGGCTATACTTTGTTCATCGCCTATGTCCAATAATATCTGCTGGAAGATTCCCAACACACTGTTTTCCTCCACCGGCACCAGCAGTCCGCATTGCAGCATGTATTGAATCAGTCCTACGGTCTTCAGACACACCGACTTACCGCCTGCATTCGGACCGGATATAACAAGTATGCGGTTCCCCGCTTCATCGCCTCCCTTACTATCCTCCCCCTTATTGAGGGGGACGGGGGGTGTTCCCGATTCCCCGAGTCGAAGACTGAGTGGCACCACTTCGCGCCCTTCCTCGATAAATCGCAGATACAAAACAGGGTGCCGGGCACCACGAACGTTTATAACGGGTGCATCTTGCATCTCCGGTGCGATGGCGTGCAAGGCACGTCCCAATTCGGCTTTGGCACCTAAAAAATCAATATGAGCCAAGTAACTCTCGGTTTGCAGAATGGCCGGTATAAAAGGACGTATTTGGTTGGTCAGTTCAATCAATATACGTGCCCGTTCGCGCTTCTCTTCTCCTTCCAAGGAACGAATACGGTTGTTCGCCTCAACCACTTCGGCAGGCTCAATATAGACGGTCTTGCCTGTTGCACTCTCGTCGTGTACGATACCGCCTATTTTCTTTTTTATTCCGGGTGGAATAGGCAGTACCAGTCGTCCTTCACGCAGGGTGGGGGTAGCATCTTTGTCTATCAAACCTTCCGACTGTGCTTTTCTTAATATACCGTTGATGGTGCGCGACACAGAACCTTGTGCTTGGTTCAACTCACGCCTGATACGTGCCAGTTCGGGCGAGGCATTATCGCGCATTTGACCGAAGGGATCAATGATCTTGTCTATACGGGTCTTTAACGGGGGTAGAACGGGAGTAGAGGCTATGGTTAAGGTACTCAGGAGAGGGAAACGTGTGCTGTCCAGATGAGAGAAAAACTGCTCCAATTCGATGGCATAACCGATGGTCTGCCGCAGTTGGTGCAACTCCTCTTCGTCCAGAAACAGCCCTTCTATACGGATACGGGCGAGGTTCTCGCGCAGGTCGTTGATGTTGCCGCGTGGGAACGCCAACGAAGCGTCTTCACGAACGTGCAACATCTCCTGTGTCTCTTGCAGCAGATGATTTATCGTGTCGTAATCCGTCAGAAAGGACATGGCATCTACCTGTTCGCGTCCCAACGAGGACGAACAGTAGCGGCTTAGTCGCTCGCGCAGGACATTCATGTCCAGTTTCTTCTCTATATTCTCCGGATAGTTCATTTCAAGCGAATATCTTTTATGACGGTTGCTCCTACGGCATCATTCAGTTTATGGATAAGGGCGGTGCGGCATTCGAATAGTTGCTGTCGTAGAGCAGCGGAACGTATCTGCACGAACAGAACTTGGTTCTTGATTTCTATTTTTCCGGTCAGTCGTGCCACTTGTGGTCCCATTACCTGTGGCCATAGTTCAATCAGTTGGTCCCCCAACATCTGTTGCTCCATGCCGTTTTCCCGGAAGAAAGCCGCCAGTATGTCTCCTATTTTCTCTGCCTTGCCCATCAATCCGTTACCTCAACCTGTTGAGGTTGTATCGTTCAATGATGTCAATCAGTTTCTGTGGATATTTAGGGTCGGTGGCATAACCGCATTGGCGGAGTGTGCGTGCCCAACCTTTGTAGTCTTTCTTGCCTAATTCAAACAGGGGGGCATAACGTTTACGGTTCTTGAGAAAGAGCGAGTGGTCTATGAACGAATCTTCCGGTTCGTAGTATTTGCGGAAGCACTCGTTGGCTGCATCGTCGTCGTGGTTGTAGGTCTCCCAACGCCAATCGGAAGTACATTTAATGCCGAAGTGGTTGTTGGCATTTATTGCCAGTTCACTTTTACCTGCACTGGATTCCAGCAGGGCTTGTGCCATAGTGATGGCTGCCGGTATGCCGTATTCGTCTTCCTGTTGAAGCACTATTTCCTTGTACTGTTCGATATAGGCGATATAGTCGTCATCAGTTGTTCCGCCTGTCTGTTGGGCAGAAAGAGTGTGTGTACAGCACAAAATGAATAATAAAAGTCCCATTTTTCGCATAATAAATAAATTTTGCCTGCAAAGGTATAAAAAAAATTTCATATTTGCAAAAAAAGTTGTATCTTTGTGCTCGATTTCGGAAAAGAACAAGGAATAAAGACCGCTTCGCTGATGGACTAAGTATAGTCCATAGTCTATACTCCATCAGTGAGCGCAGCGAACGGTCTATATTCCATAAAACCAATATGACCTATTATCTTTCTTTGGGCAGCAATATCTCTCCTCGTCACCATTACATAGACGAGGCGTGCAGACTATTGAATGAGCGTTGTGGAACCATTACACGTCGTTCGTCAGACTATTTCTCTATGCCCGTCGGGTACGAGAGCGAACACGAGTATTTGAATATCTGTGTTTGCCTCTGTGCTGATATGTCCCCTCTTGATTTGTTGTATGCTACGCAGCAGATAGAGCGAGACCTCGGCAGAACCCACAAATCCGATTCCCCTCTCCCATTATCATCTCCCCTTACCGAGGGGGTCAGGGGGTGTCACTATTCCGACCGTACCATCGATATTGACTTGCTGTGTGCTGAGGACGAACAGGGGCAGCCTGTTACGGTACAGACTGCCGAATTGCTTTTGCCTCATCCTCGTATGAACGAGCGTGCTTTTGTTACCGTTCCTCTTGCCCAAATTCGGGATTTGTAACAAAATTCCATTCAAAAAGTTTGCGTATATAAAAAAATAATTGTAATTTTGCAGCGAAATTGAAAAATCATGACACACCATTCGCGCACGTGTAGGCGCAGACATAGTAAATAAGTAAGGACACACGATTGCCCCTCCTCAGAGAAATCCGGAGGTGGGGGTAATTTGTTGAAAAATAAGCAACTTAAGAGAACCAAGAAAGGGCGAAACAAATAAACAAAATTATTAAAGTATGAAAAAGATTTTTTTGACATTACTGATGGCTGTTGCCGCCATCTCAGTTAACGCTCAGACCGTGCAGGTATGGCGCGGAGGGCAAGTAAGAACCACCTTGATGAATGCAGACAGCATTACCTTCGTGGAGAACGAAGACCCTGCTACGGCTGATGAGTATGTCTATGCTCCTAACCGTAAAATAACAGGGCGGAGTTATGACCAAACGAAGGCTGTCAAACTAAACCAAGGTACGTATGTAGGTTTTGAGAAAGAAGGTGTGCTTCAGTTCTACGGCATCCCGTATGGTCAGCAGCCGATAGGCGCTCTGCGTTTCCAACGTTCTAAAGCCTTACCTGCATCCGATGATGTGTACGAGGCGTTCCACTTCGCTCATTCGGCATGTCAAGAAAAGGAACAATCCGAGCCCGCTTCTATGTATGAGCAGGGGGATGATATGCTCGCTCTTAATATATGGGCAAGCGAAATCAACCCCAATGACAAAAAGCCTGTTATGATTTATATTCATGGTGGTGGTTATACATTAGGCGGCTCATCTGATCCCCTATATAATGGTCGTAATTTCGTGAAGAAAAACCCTGACATTATCATGGTAACGATTA
>JAKSMY010000077.1 GCA_024400275.1 Paludibacteraceae bacterium
TGACTTTGCCTGCTAACTGGACAGGAACCAAACCGAACGAACAGGGCAAGTGGTATGGCGGTGTGTTCAATCTCGCTGCTCCCGCTAAAACATCCGTCATCACTTACACGGCGACGAAGAAATTGCCGGAAGTAACAAGTGACGATTCTTGGGGTCTGCACACCAATGCCATCTATGCAGCAGATAGCACGCTACTAACGATTACCGATCACTCGTTTAGCGAAGGTGTCGGAACCGTTACTCTTAACGGCGAATTGGCTATTATTGGAGATTATGCTTTCTTTCATAGTAGCCTTACTTCCATCACTATCCCTGCAGGTGTTACGACGATTGGAGAGATGGCTTTCTATAAGACCGACCTTACTTCCGTTACTATCCCTGCAAGTGTGACGACGATTGGAATGGGTGCTTTCGCTGGTTGCTCCGCTATGGCTTCCGTTACCTTTGAGGGCAATGCTTGCCAAGATGCGATTGGTGAATATGCTTTTGACGGTGTTGGTGATCCCGATCCTGCTCTCTTGACGTTGAATGGCATTTGGGCGAAAGAAAACCTACCGGACGAAGATGGCAACTGGTATGGTGGTAAGTTTGAACTCCTCAATGATCCGACTGCTCTGGAAAAAGTGGACGGTGGACAATGCACAAAGCACGGTGCCAAGTTCATGCACAACGGCCGTTTCTTTATCGTCCGCGATGGCAAGAAGATAAACGCACTCGGCTTCTAAACCGCTAAAATTCTAATTTGAGGTATCCTAACAAAAAAGCCACCCATTTGGGTGGCAATTTTGTTTACTCCTTGTCTTTATTTTTGATTTTTTTGACAAGGTTGTAGATAAGGGCTACCAAAGCAGCCAGAAAGGACATACCGTCCTCGTGGGTGAATTTGTTGTTGGTCATAGTTGATAGTTGATAATTGATAGTTGATAATTGAGAGTTGAGAGTTGAGGGACAAAAACAGATAAAATCCCTTGCGCTTGTTGCTATGTCTCTTCGAGCCATTGATGCTGTAGTTGTCAGCCAATTTCAGTGAGCAAGCTCTCTGCTCTTTGCCTCCATCTACACCCTCACCCTGTCGGATTAGCATCACTCCCAAGACGATAAACCTCAGCGCTTTGCGCTAAAAACCTTTACTCCATACTCCATCTTCCATACTCTATCAGCGTAGCGGTCTATATTTTATTGGTTTTTGTCAACTGCCGAATGCCTTACTCGCCGGATTCGAGGGAAGCGTCGTACTCTTCTCCGCAGACGTGCCACAGATAGGCGGTCAGGGTCTTGTACGCAGATTGCGCCTTGAAGTCGGCTTGGTCCTGTGCGCGTTTGGTACCGTCTTTCTTGCGCGTGTTGACCATCGCCTGTACGGCTGCAAAACGGGTGCGTGCTGCCATCTCGTCTTCCGTGACGGGCGTAGTGCGTACGCCGTAATTGACCGAATAGGGGCGACCTTCGCCGTGTGCGTTCTTGGCTACTCGTTGAGCAGCACCGAACTTACCTTTGATTTTGCCATGCAGTTCCTCAATGGGATAATAGAATTTTAATCGAGCCATAGTTGTTTTTGGGGTTTTAAGGGTTAATAATTTTTTTAGATAGACAAAAACCAATATAAACCTCTTGAATAGGATGGGTACTATTGTACCTGCTGTTGTGAGTTCATGATTTTCCATGAAAACAAGTTCTCCTGTACAATCCTGTCCTCACACCACCACCCTCCTCCAGAGGGTATCATCCTCTTCAAGACGATAAACAGAAAAAGTTAAAAGGTAATGGACCGCTTCGCTGATGGAATAAGGACCGCTTCACGTTTAGTCTTCAGCGCTCTCGGCTTCGATTACCTGTGCCCAGAGGTACTTGGTGAAGGTCTTGTAGCCGGTCTCACACTGCGCACGGTAGGCAGCCATGTCGGTAGCGTAGGTGGTGGCGGTTTTCTTTAATCGGGCAGCGACCAGTGCCTGACGTGTCTTGAAGGTGGTTCGGCGGTCCAACTCCGCTTGGGTGACAGGGTGTGCCATCAAGTCGCGTTCGCCTTGCAAGTAGGTAATCTGTTTGCCGCTGGCGGTGCAACTGTGGATAACTTTGCTCTTGCGGCTAATCTTGCCGCAGATGCGATGAACCGGATACTCAAATTCGGTCTTGCTAAAATGTTTGGACATGAAAGTTTAGAGTTTAGAGTTTAGAGATTAGAGTTTAGAGATTAGAGTTAGCGCTAACATTTTTGAGGGGGGCAGAATGAGGGTCGGTCGCGTGTCGGTCAAGTGTCGGTCAAGTGTCGGTTCCTTTTTTGCACCCCTCTCTACTATTCTGATTACGAACTTTTTTCAAAAAGGGGTTACATTTTTTGCAAAAAAGTAAAAATATTTTGCATATATCAAAAAAAATGTGTACTTTTGCGTTGTTTTTGCGAAAGTGAATCTATTTCGCAATATTTAGGCATATATCATAGGAACAAGTCGGCAAACTTATTGATAACAAAGATATGTGTCCCTGCTATCCGTGTCTTGAACACAGGTAATTGGGGTAGTTATCAGAGTTTGCCGACCCCGTTCCTTGCCTCGGTTACTTGTGTTCTTTTATATAGAGAAAAAGTAAACCAATTATGGCAAGACGACAAACAAGTAATCGTACTGGCATTGATAGATTGCCTTCGATAGATACCAACGCAGTGTGGGTGTCATTTACATGTGTAAATTGTGGTAAACAAAATGTTGTTCCTGTGGGAAAAAAACGGCTTGAACTTCAACAAGTATATGATACCGCAGAATGGGAGTGCGAACATTGTGGTTATGTACATGCCAAAGATAGTGATTTGCCGGCAAAATGGAAAGATACTTGGAAAGAGGACTTTTTAATTGCAGATTCAGAGCAGGCACAAGCATTCTGGAAGGGATTTTTTAGAATGTCAACTCTTTCCCCTGATGTCTATTGGAAACAATGCAATGTTTGTGGTCGCGTATTGCCTGCCACATCTTTTGATAGACATATTGGCTGGGGCGCATTAGAAAAACAATTGGAGTGTAAATCGTGTAAGGGTGCAATCAATGCTGCACTTAACCCTAAGCGCACATCGGAACAATTGCGAGAAAGTTCTTTACGTAGAAGAATAGGAGATTTGTTTTCCCCCAATGATACACAGATAGATGTAAAACAATTATTTGATCGCTTTGGAAGTAAGTGTTTTATGACGGGCAAATCATTAGATATTGCCAATACATCCTCATGGCATATAGATCATATTTTACCATCAAAATACTTTTATGCTCTTACACCAGAGAATGCGTGTCTGCTTTCAGCAGAAGCGAACTCCAAAAAACGAGATAGATGGCCAAGTTTAGTTTACACAGATAAACAATTGGTCGAATTGGCAAAGATTACAGGTGCTAATTTGGAACTTCTTTTAAGCAAAGAACCTATTATGAATACAGATATAGATGTAAATAAAGCATTTGAACGTTGGACAGATGTTCGTGATACATCCGATTTACATAAGAGGATAGCAGAATTTAGAAAAGTTATAATTGATAACAAATTGGAAGATAAACTAACGGAAAAGAACAAAAAAATACTAGGTTTTACTTAATAGCATACTAAATATTCGTGCGCAGTTACACCTCCAATGTCACGAATTCCAAACTTTTGACAATCCACGACACTTTCATCAAATAAGTCCGTATGAATAAAATATTTTTGGGCTAGTTTATTAAGTTTCACTCCCATATCGCACTTATCGTTTTTTCCTAAATGCAACACAAAGTATCCCCCGGTCTTTAATCTTTCTTTAGCTTGTTCAAAAATAGGAATATAAACATCTAAAGAATGTTTTTGCTTTTCATCCACATATTTGCTCGGCTCATTTTTGAATGTTTCTCTATCCCATCCTAAAAACCACAACCTTATCCAATTAGCCATAGAAAATTTGGTACTATCAAAGAAAGGTGGCGAAGTTATAATAGCATCCAAGTTGTTAATTTCATCGTTCCAATGTTGCAGTGTATCCTGCTGAAAAACTTTGCCTTCATGAAATGTTGTTGAAGTTTCTGCATCAACTGCCCTCTTAACTTTTTCTTTCAATTTTTCAATAACATTCTTATATTCGAAATCTCCTTGTGGAGCATATGGGATGATAGGATGCGACCTACGGCTTAGTGCGTATGGACGATTACCATGCAATATATGTAAAAGGGATGCACAAACCAAAAATTGTGAAGGTGTTGTAGGTGGATTTTGCAATAAATATTCACGTAAGATTAGTAACTCACGAAAAGTTTCAGGATGATAATAATCTCCTAATTTTTTATTAAAACCAAAATTAGCTTGTTGCAGGACATATTCTCCTGTTATCCCGAAATCCTCAATTGAACTTTCTAAGTGTTCAATATAATATGTAATTTCTTCTTTGTTTACCCTTCCAATTTTAGCAGAGGATACTATATAAGCAAGAGGACTTATGTCTATTCCATAGGCCATCCGTCCATTTAATGCTGCCTCGAAAGGTATTGTGCCAACACCAGCAAAAGGATCAAGCATAATTCCATTTTGGGGTACAAATATATTGACAAGGTTATATGCTATTGCAGGTTTAAGTTTCCCCTGATATGAACATAATGAATGATTAGGATGTCCCCAATTCTTTTTAGAATATGGCAACTGCTGATGTGGCAAAGTTTCTTTGAATATATTCCATTGACTTAGCGTGTCCATCATTTTATTCGCTTTTTTTTGTCATTGCAATCAACACTTGCGAGATTAATTGCCCATTCTTTGAACGACGTTGTCGTAAGGTAACTTTATCGTTTAATTGATACCCAAAATCTGAAAGCAAAGTTATCAATATGTCATCTGTTCGTACATGTACTCCTGCAAAGATAGAATCACCAATATCTATCATAACATGAGCATTATTACTTAGATATTTTGTTAATCCACTAAACAACATTGCCATTTCATCAAAATAATTAGTCACCATCATAGGGATACGTTTATCGTAACTTTTTACTTTGAGTTCCGATAAGGTTTCAAATAGCAACACATTATCAAGCAATCGTCCATATTGCAGTTCCTGAGTAAGTATAACATCGTTTATACCACTTGTTAAAACCTTATTCCTAAACATACGCAAATCTGCGGGGCATGTTAGGTGGCGCAGAAACCATAATTCTAATTTTGTATTACGAAAATAATTTGTACCATTCAAATAGGGAGGACTTGTTATCACATCCGAAATTTCTCCCTCAAAGTGTACATCATTGATAGATTTAGCATTTTCACAAATTAACCTATGTTTCGCTTGCAGTTGGTACACAGAAGACTGCAAATCTTCAATAACAACATTTATGCGTTCCGAAAGGCAAGCGGAAATAGATGGCGTGTTTTCTTTTTCTTTGTCTGTTTTATAGCGTACATCTCCTCGTTTAGTCAAATTAGAGACTGCTAGCAATGAAGATATGACTGCCATCGTTAAAAGGTCTGCCAATAAAATATTGTCTAACCGCAGATTGTCAATATATGTTCGGATTTTAAGAAGATATTGATAGGTCTCATCTAAAAAATACACACTACTTTTGAATGTTGATTTATAATTTATATCTAAATCTTTAGCTACTTGTGAATGTTTTACATAAGTATCAAGATTGGGAATAATCTTTTTCAAACTATCAGCCAAGCGCAACCTATCGCTAATAGGTAGTGATAAGACTTGTAATTTGGTACTAATGACAAATTGTAATAATGGATTTATCTCAGAATATATAGTATTAATGCCCAAACTATCAGCCGCAAATAAAGTTGTTCCCGTCCCTGCAAATGGCTCATATATAAGTGTTGACGAATTAGAATAGTGCTTAATTAGTGATGTAACAAAATTAGGAGAATATCCCTCAACATAAGGATACCAACGCTGAAAGGGAATAGTCATACTATTCGCGAAAGTAACATCTTTAGCTATATCATTGTAAAGCAACATCAGTTTTTACATTATAACTTAATTAAGTTCCTACCAATTTGGCGTGCAAAGGTACAACTTTTTTCTGATATACGCAAATTTTTCTTCCTTTTGCAAGTCATTTCAACTTTTTACACATATCTTTTCAACTTCTTGCGGCATTTCGCGTGCAACTTCTTCACCCTGTCATACGACAGCCCTATTTGCTGTGCAATCTCTTTCATCGGAACGGCTTCGCAGTCAATGCCATATATCTGACGGATGATGGTTTGCTCACGCGGGGGTAGGCGTTGGATGGCATGGTGCAGGCGGTTGAGTTGCTGTTGGTGCGCCTGTTCTGCATCGCTATCCGTATCATCGGCTATGCAGTCCGCAAATGTGATAGGGTCGCCGTCCTCCTCGTATAGCACGGCATCTATACCTTCTATGATGTGGTCGAAAATGTCTTTGTTGGTGAAAGGCAGCCGGACGGTCTGCCCATAGCGGATGATATACTCCCTCATATACTTGCGTACCCACCAAGAGGCATAGGAGGCAAACTTCACGCCTATACTTGGGTCATACCGTTTGGCAGCTTCCATCA
>JAKSMY010000078.1 GCA_024400275.1 Paludibacteraceae bacterium
AGCAACTCAAAGCACTCCTGCCACCGGAGGAAGAATTGAAGAAACTTCTTCCTGAAGATGAAGAATAAGCATGTTCTCAATTTTCAGTTCAACAAGTTTGCATATATCAGAAAAAAGTTGTAATTTTGCAGGGAATCTTCAATAATAGAACATAATTCAGTAGATATGATAAAGCAGATAACCGATAAAAATGGTGACATATATGACGTAGAGTTTTCAGATGATGAGAAGACGTTAGTGCGATTTCCTCGTTACTTTTGTGGTGAATATATTATTCCAGATTCTGTCACAACGATTGGAAATAATGCTTTTAGGTGTTGCGAAAAATTGGAATCTATTAAGATGCCCAATTCAGTTACATTTATTGGCGAAAATGTTTTCAGTGGCTGTCGCTGTTTGAATTTTATAAAAATTTCCGATTATGTAACAAGAATTGGAGAGAATGCATTCGTAGGTTGTAGCCGTTTAAAATCTATTGAAATTCCTAACTTTGTAACAAAAATTGGTTTTCAGGCTTTCTCTAATTGCACTAGTTTGGCCTCTATTGTCATCCCTAATTCTGTGATATCCATTGAAGAAGCGGCTTTTAGTCACTGTGAGAGTTTGGAGTCTGTTAAAATTTCAGAATCTGTTAAAAGCATTGGTACTCATGCTTTCTTCGACTGTAATCACTTGATTTCAATAGACATTCCTAATTCTGTAAGGCGCATTGGACAGTATGCTTTCGCTGGTTGCAATGGTTTAACCTCCATTTTTATTGGCAATTCTGTCTTGACGATTGGAGCGTTTGCGTTTGCCGATTGTTGTAGTTTGACCTCAGTAGATATTCCTAGTTCTGTTATAAGTATTGGCTCATATGCGTTTAGCGGTTGCCGTGAATTGATTACGGTTAATATTCCTAACTCTGTAAAGTTTATTAGGAGTGGAACATTTTATAATTGTGAAAAATTAACGTTTATCAATATTCCCGACTCTATTAGAAGTATTGGACATTCTGCTTTTTATAGTTGTGACAATTTAGTTTCAATCACAATTCCTCATTCGGTCAAAAAAATAGGAGAGGGTGTCTTTTATGGTTGCTATAATTTGAATTCAATAATTATTCCAAATTCCGTCAAATCTATTGGAAAATGGGCTTTCTTTTTTTGTAGTGGATTGACATCTGTTACCCTCCCTGATTCTATGACAGAAATCAATGCTCATGTGTTCAGTAACTGTGGTCGATTGACATCAGTCGAAATTCCTAATTCGGTCAAACGGATTGGAGATAGTGCCTTTTGGAATTGTGATTTGACTTTAATAGACATTCCTAATTCCGTAATGTCTATTGGTGATTGTGCTTTTGCTACTTGCAATGTGCAAGCAATTCATATGAGGCATGAGTGTGTTAATCAAATAGATGTCAGTGATACTGCTTTTAAAGATTGTGCAGAGAATTGTACTTTATATGTTCCTGCTTGTGCTGAATATGCATATTGTCATCACCCTGTTTTTTCTAAATTTAAAAAGATTGTTATTGAAAAGTGATTTTCCCCCAATTTTTGTTGCAAAAATATTTGTATATTTGAAAAAAATATACTATATTTGCAATCGATTTAGTTAACTCGGGAAAGAAAAAATAATTATAGTATTAGAGCAATTGCACGAGATATTAACATAATTACTGAAGGATTTTTTAATAACGACGTCGTGATAATTAAATGTTGTAATAATACTCTTGCTATTGTGCCGTTTGTTGCTCTTGGACTTGTTTCTGTTAGTTAATATTTGAGATGCCAATACTGATGAAAGTTAATATAAAGTCCAAACACCTTTACTTTATATAGGTAGTTCTATTTTTTTAGCGATTCTATTTTTTGCGTCTCTCCACCCGTCCCCTTCTGTAGTTTCTAGTAATATTTTGGGGTGGTAATACTGAAAATAGGGGACATCTTTATCTCATAAATTAGTTATGAGGTGATTTTTTGTTATTCAATCTGAGTAAAAAAGTACTCAGACAAACTAGAATATAAACTTTTTAATTATCGTTTAATTATGGTATTAAAAATTAATTTAAATCCAGTACAAGAATTGGATGATGAAACCAAAGTTATCAGTTATAATGTGTATGTGGTTGCCAATAATGGTAATGTGGATACTTGTAAACAACTAGGATTGAAACTAAATGAGCAATTGAATCAGCAGCCACTTAATAGTGAAGATGAACATGTAATAGATTGTATCCGTCAAGTTCTGTGTGACGAGGGAGTTATGAAAGAAAATACATTTATCTATGGTAATATACTATGGGGAGCAGGTTGTATAATAAAATCGTTAGAGGTAATACTACCAAATTATTGAACAATACTGTGATGATTTAATTACTATTATTCATTAAATGCGAAGTTATCGTCTGCTAGATGAACTTCGCATTTTTTTGTTATATGTCCATTTTAGGTCTGTATGCTTTGTAAAATTTCCCTCTGCCAAATAAATTTGCTTGAGGGTATTATCTTAACAATCGTCAGTTCTTATCGTGCATTGTGCATTGTCAATTGCCAACTGCAATAAGTATACGATGAGTATAGGATGAAAGAGCCGGAGTGCAGAGTGCATTTCGGCTCTGAATCTTAATAATCGGCAAGAAAGTCTCCTTGTCAAGTGTTGAATTGTTGTTTGGTGGACGCAAAAAAGATGTCCGTAGGGCGTCCGTGAAAACGTCCATGAGATGGCGAAAAGTCAGTAAATACGGCACTATATAAATCTTCGTGAAGTCGTGAATTCTCGTGAAGTTCACGACTTTTCACGGATGTTCATTTTATGAAAAAAGTAGCGTTAGGATTTTGAGGATTTTGAGTATTTCAACCAACGCAAATCCTCAAAATCCTCACTATCCTCAAATTAGGAAACGAGTTATCCAGGTCGCTGACGCTATACTAGAATGGCGACGATGTTGCAGGGAATAGAACGCTAACGCTAATAATACACAGATGGTACACGAGGAAGCCGTTTGGAACTCCCGTTTGAAACCCGTTCGGAACCCGCTACGAACCCGTTACGAACCCGCTACAAACTCGTAAAAGACCCGTAAAATCCAGGTTCTCGTCCCTCATCGGGCAGGGGTGGGGAGAGTTTAGAGGACGGCGCAAGCGCCTAAGCGCCATTGATGTTCTGCTGTGCAGATTGTTGTAGCGCTGACGCGCTTGTTGTAGCGGCATACCGCTTGATAGGACGACGGAGGCGCTACAGTTTAGAGGAGACACCCCCCGACCCCCTCGAAAAAGGGGGAGACACCCCCCCCCCCGCCCCCTCTGTAAGGGGGAGGTGCTAAACCCGCTAAACTTGCTCAACCTGCTACAAATATTTGCGTATGTCAAATTTTTTCTGTACCTTTGCAGTCGCAAAGATGGCTACGCTAAAAGAATATATACCTTATTACAGACGCAACCTGAAAGTGGCGTTTCCCGTTATGCTGACCCAATTGGGGGCATCATTGGTCGGATTGTTCGATTCCATGATGGTGGGACACTATGCCACGGCTGATTTGGCAGCCGTCTCTTTCTCCAATGCCGTTTTTTTCACCGTCATGGTGTTCAGCATGGGTGCTTTGATGGGGCTGACTCCGCTGGTGGGGTATGAGGTAGGTAAGGGGGAGACACCCCCCAGCCCCCTCGGTAAGGGGGAGCAAATAAGTTATTTATTCCGTAGCGGTATTTGGTTTACGCTATTGCTGAGTGCAGGCATGTTGCTGATATTAGGGGCTTGTATTCCTCTTTTGGACCGTTTCGGACAGGAAGAAGCGGTGATTACGGCGGCACGTCCGTATTACATCATGATTGTTATTTCTATTGTGCCGTTTCTCTTTTTCTGCCTGCAAAAGCAGTTTCTGGAGGGCTTAGGCAATACGATGGCGGCGATGTTGATAACGATGGGTATGAACGTACTGAATATCTTTCTCAACTGGGTGTTTATCTTCGGTAAGTTCGGTTTTCCTGCTATGGGAGCCACGGGTGCCGGTATAGCCACGCTTGTGTCCCGTACGTTGATGCCAGTTCTTTTCTGGATTGCCATTCGTTCCCGCAAGGAATGGCGGGGGTATATGCAACGTTCCGCAATCCGCACATGCTCCGTGAAAGACGGTCTCAGACAACTGTGGAAGATAGGTGCTCCTATCGGCAGTCAGACCATGTTAGAGACTTTTCTGTTTACCCTCTCGTTTATTATGGTGGGTTGGCTGAGCAAGGAAGCTTTGGCGGCGCACCAGATAGCCAATCAGATAGCCGACTTGACGTTTATGTTGGCCATCGGTATCGGTTCAGCCACCACGATACGTGTCTCTCACCAGTTGGGGAAGGGCGATTTATATGCCGTTCGAATGGCGAGCAATGCCTCTATTCATTTGGTATTGGCTATGAATACCATTGGTGCTGTATTGATGATTAGTTTACGCAACTATATTCCGTTGCTCTTTACCGAAGACCCCGAAGTGATTCGTATCGGTTCCACGCTGGTGATGATTGCAGGTTTCTTCCAGTATGCCGACGGTTTGCAGACGGTTGGTGCTGCTATGTTGCGGGGTATAACGGATGTTAAAATGCCGATGTTCTATGCCTTCCTTTCGTATATTGTCCTTGCCTTGCCGTTGGGTTTATTGCTGATGTTCCCATGCGGTTTGGGCGCGCCCGGAATATGGATTAGTTTCATCGTGGGGCTGTCTGTAGCGGCTATTTGCTTTCACACTCGTTTCCGCAAGAAACTTCGGGATATGACATCTGCTAACCCCGTATAGCGTCTAAGCGGTTTTCCATTGCCAACATCTCATCGCGGAGTAAGGCGGCTGCGCGAAAATCCAGGTCTTTGGCTGCTTGCAGCATACGTTTTCGTTGTTGCTGAATGGCTTTGTCCAACTCTTTGGCTGACATCTGTTGCCAGTTGGCATGTTTCCAACTATCCCGAATAGCGTCTTCTACTTTTTTCTGTTCTGTTTCGGCATTATGGAAGAGGGCTTGTAGCGGATTGTTCTCTATCGCTTTCTTCACGGCATGCGGGGTGATATGGTGCTCCTCGTTGTACGCCATCTGTTTGGTCCGGCGGCGGTTGGTCTCGTCAATGGTAAGTTGCATGGAGCGTGTTATCTTGTCGCCGTACATAATGACTTTCCCTTCCACGTGACGTGCGGCGCGGCCTGCTGTCTGCGTCAGACTGCGATGGTCACGCAGGAACCCTTCTTTGTCGGCATCTAAGATAGCCACCAAACTGACTTCGGGCAGATCCAGTCCTTCGCGCAAGAGGTTAACGCCCACCAACACGTCGTATTCGCCTTTGCGTAGGTCCTCCATAATCTGCACGCGTTCAATGGTATCGATGTCCGAGTGAATATAAGCGGACTTGATGCCGTACTTACGCAGGTATTCGTCCATCTCCTCTGCCATGCGTTTGGTCAGGGTAGTAACCAGCACACGTTGCTGCTTCTCCACACGCTGTTGTATTTCTTCCATCAGGTCATCTACCTGATGTTTGGTGGGGCGCACTTCTATTTGAGGGTCTAATAGTCCGGTAGGGCGTATCAGTTGATCGACTACGATACCTTCCGATTTAGCCAACTCGTATTCCGCCGGTGTTGCGGAGCAGAAGATGATTTGTCCGACTTTTCTTTCCCATTCCTCAAAGGTAAGGGGACGGTTGTCCCGGGCAGCCGGCAAACGGAAACCGTAATTGACAAGGTTATCCTTGCGGGCTTTGTCGCCTCCGTACATGGCGTGTATCTGCGGCACGGTAACGTGGCTCTCGTCCACGATGAGCAGCATATCTTTCGGAAAATAGTCCAATAGACAATAGGGTGGTGTACCGGATTCACGGCCGTCAAAATAGCGGCTGTAGTTCTCCACACCCGAACAGTAGCCTAATTCCTGAATCATCTCCATATCGTATTTGACACGTTCTTCGATACGTTTGGCATAGAGTTCCTCACCTATTTCTTGAAAGTAATTGACTTGATTGATGAGGTCTAATTTGATTTGAGCCATTGCGCTTTCTATCCGTTCGGGCGAGGTACAGAAGATGGTGGCAGGGTAGATGTTAAGAGAGTTTAGAGTTGAGAGTTTAGAGTTTAGAGTTGTTGAGAGTTTAGAGTTTAGAGTGGAGCCCCGGATAATCATAATTTCTTCTATCTCGTTGCCGAAGAAGACGACGCGAAATACCTCGTCGC
>JAKSMY010000079.1 GCA_024400275.1 Paludibacteraceae bacterium
TAACATCTTTGCCTCCTTCGACCTGAATGCCGGAGGATTGCGGCGTGATAATCACGCGCTCGTTTTTATACAAACCCGCCTCGCGTATCTCAGCGAGAGTGGTCTGCAAGTATTTTTGAAAATCGGAGTACATAGTAGTTAGATTTTGTACTAGTTGACTAAAAAACCAGGAGACTAGATAAATAGAAATTATACCAATCCCTGTTCAAGCATGGCTTGTGCCACTTTCATAAAGCCGGCGATGTTGGCACCTTTGACATAGTCAATCGTACCATCTGCACGTTTACCGAATTTGACACATTGCTCGTGGATAGATGCCATGATATGATGCAGACGTTCATCTACTTCGTCGCCCGTCCAAGAGATATGTTCTGCATTCTGCGTCATCTCCAAACCGGAAGTGGCTACGCCACCGGCATTAACAGCCTTACCCGGGGCAAAGAGGAAGCCTTTCTGTGCTTGGAAAAAGTGGATAGCACCGGGTTGGCAACCCATGTTGCTGACCTCACAGCAGCACCAAGTGCCGTTAGCCACCAATTCTTTGGCATCGTCTTCGCTCAACTCGTTCTGGAAGGCACAAGGCAGAGCGATGTCACACTTCTGCGACCATGCTTTCTTGCCTGCAATGAAGGAACATTTTCCGGGGAATTTATCTGCCATATCTTGTACTTTGTTGCGGTTAGAAGCACGCATAACCAGCATGTAATCAATCATTTCCTTGTCGATACCATTGGGTATGGCACACACACCGTCAGGTCCGGAAATAGCAATAACTTTGGCACCGAGTTCGGTGGCTTTGATGCAGGCACCCCAAGCTACATTACCAAAACCGGAAATAGCCACTGTCTTGCCTTTTATGTCCTTGCCGGCAGTTTGGAGTACGTGCTGTGTGAAGTACAGCGCACCAAAACCGGTAGCCTCGGGACGGAGAATAGAACCTCCCCAAGTCATACCTTTACCTGTCAGAACGCCGGTGTGGTAACGTTGGGAGAGTTTTTGGTACATGCCGTTCAAATAACCTATCTCACGGCCGCCTACACCTACATCACCGGCAGGAATATCCTGGTCAGGACCGATGCAACGCCATAATTCGAGCATGAAAGCTTGGCAGAAACGCATAATTTCATCGTTGGATTTGCCAACAGGGTCAAAGTCCGAACCGCCTTTACCGCCGCCCATAGGTAGGGTAGTGAGTGAATTCTTGAACGTTTGTTCAAATCCCAAGAATTTGAGCATAGACGGTGTTACGGCTTTGTGGAAACGTAAACCTCCTTTGTACGGACCAATGGCAGAATTGAACTGTACGCGATAGCCGAGGTTCGTTTGAACTTGCCCCTGGTCATCTACCCATGTGACACGGAATGTGTAGATACGATCCGGTTCTACAATGCGCTCCACAATTTTGGCTTTTTCAAATTCAGGGTGCTGGTTATAAACCTCTTCAATAGAGTTAAGCACTTCCTCAACGGCTTGCAGGTACTCTGTTTCGCCCGGATGTTTAGCAGCCAATTGCTGCATAATCTCTTGCGTTTTCATACGATAGTTGTTTTTTTGAGATAAATATAAAATATTGTTCCTTTGTCCGATGTCTCGAACGTAATGCGTCCGTCGGACCCTTCTACAATGTTCTTTGATATGGCAAGTCCTAACCCCGTACCATTGGATTTGGTCGTAAAATTAGGCGTAAATATCTTGGGCTTGACCTCCTCCGAAATACCCGGACCATTGTCTGATACAGATATTTCCACTTCGTCATTTAGTTCTTTCAGGATAACAATAATATCCCCGTCCGTGCGGTCTTCCAAGGCTTGCAAAGCATTTTTAATGAGGTTGGTAAATACTTGTCCTATCTGTTCACGGTCTGTTAAAGCAAAGATACCATTATCAGGCCCCACATAGCGGATAGGAATATTATTTGCGTTGTTTTGCTGCAAATCAACCGCCTGGTGCAACTTCTCTGCTATATCCACTTCAGACGTGACGACTTGGGGCAGTTTGGCAAAGGTAGAGAAAGAAGTGGCGATACGGCTGAGATTATCAATCTGCTGAACCAACATAGCAGAAACCTTGGCAAATTTTTCCCCAAAATCAGGTGCCCCGTGAATTCGTTGAAGTTGCTGTACCGTCAGTTTCATAGGGGTAAGAGGATTATTTATCTCATGTGCGATCTGCCTTGCCATAGTGCGCCAGGCACCTTCTCGCTCGGAGCGTATCAAACGGCGAGTGGTTTCTTCCAACTCACTTACCATTCGATTGTACCGCAGAACTAACTCGCCCAATTCGTCGTTGTAGTTGTATTTGATATGGTTGTCTTTGCCCAAGGCAAAATGTTGCATTTTGTCAATCAGTCCCTGAATAGGTTGTGAGGTGGCCCGGGCTGCAAAATAGGACACCAGTAGGGTAAGAATGAACACGATGATATAGGGAGGCAATAGACGTGCCATGATATTATCTACCTCCATTGCCATATCGTCCTCTGATGGGAAAAATGGCATACATATATACCCAATCGGAACATTCGAACCATTTATAAATTCCGTGAAAGCAGCCAGATAACGAACGGAACCAATCTGTTCGTAGCGGACTTGGGTGGATTGTTCGGAAAAATAGACTTCAGGGTCCATCAGATGGTTGAGTAAGCCGTGCTCGAATAATTCCGGAGTAGATGACCCAATCAGACGGCCGTTCAAATCATACACGTGAATGTCAGCCCCGTAGGTGTATCCCAAATCGCGTAAATCTACATTCAGCCCCGGCGAGTTGTAAGAAGTGAGATTTAAATCCCAAAAATAAAGGTTCTGCAAGGCGGCTTGCACGTAGTGACATTTTTCCTGTAGATGTTCGCGTTGCTGTTCCTCATAATGCTTATGCTCAAACCGCATAATAGAAATAATGACGTATCCGAAAGCGAAAATAATCAGCAAGGAAAGGATTAATTGTATTTTCTGGCGTAGGCGCAGATTGCGAAAACCACGTGCTGAGATAAGCACCCATAATGCCATGCCCAAAACAATGATACACAAACTAACCAAAATAATAAAGTACACGCGCACGCGTACGCGAGCAGAATCCCATCGGGAGGACGGCTGCTGCGAATCACGGATGGGCTGGTAGGAGAAACTGCGTTCTATCTCGTCCAATCCCGTGATGTGCCATTGGGTAGGGATAACGGTCATCAGACTATACCAACCGGCTTTGGTCCAAAGTACTTGTCCTTGAGCATTCTGGAAATCGTATGAGGCCCAGCCATTATGGGTAACCGGCGGCAGTTGATTGACATTAAGCGAACGAGATGACCAATAAGTCAGCCCCTTCGGATCAAAAAGAAAATACAGGATTTGCTCATTTTGCCGTGTGAGTTCCACCACGGAATCCATTGCCCCTTTTTCCACCTCTTTTGCTATGCGCGCTGATTGCTTTTCCGCCTCTAATTGCAGGCGGTTTAAGGTCTCTTCGGAAGACGTACAAGACGTCAGAACGAAGAAAACGAACAGTATTTGAACTATTTTCTTCAATTCGCTTGCAAAATTACTAAAAAAATTGTACTTTTGCAAAAAAATTAAACAAAAAATGCTAAATATTTTCACGTCACTTCTCTTGGGCTTTTTAATGATATTGGATCCCTGCACGTTATTTACCTCCGTAGCCGCTATTGGTTACATAGACCGCGAGATGCAAAACAAGCGTCGTGTACTGACAACAGGACTGATGTTTGTATTAGGTAAATTACTGACTTACATACTGTTAAGCGTGCCTTTTATCATGGGGGCGCAGACGGAGGGTATCCATCATTTTTTGCAAGAGTGGGGAGAACCTATGTTGTGTGGGTTTATGTTGGTGTGCGGTGTGTTGCTGTTTTTCTCCGGTCATCATCACCACGAGCATGACCACGGTATGAGTAAATGGTTGCAGACGGTAGATGACAAGAGCAGTTGGCTTTGGGCGTTTATGTTGGGTATCTTTTTTGCTATCGCGTTCTGCCCGCATCGTTTGGTATATTTCTTTACGATGATTGAGATGGCGGTTAATATGGATATGTCCGGACAATGGCTGATGCCTGTTGTTTTCGGATTGGGCACAGGACTGCCTATCATCATCTTGGCATGGACTATCTGTTATAGTGCCGTTTCTGCTCAGCTGTTAACGGATAAGATGCACCGGTTTGAACATTGGTTCAGATATGTCTGTGCCGTTCTGTTCATTGGTTACGGACTTTATTTAGGAGTTCATTTATTGGGTGAAGAACACCACCATCACGACGATGTCCACACCGAATTTTCGCTTTAAGCAGTTCACCGTTTGGCACGACCGATGTGCCATGAAAGTCGGCACCGATGGTGTCCTGCTTGGGGCATGGTGCGATATTGAGGGGTTGAGGGTTGACAATGCACTTATTCGGTTGACGGTTGACAATGCACAATGCACGATTTTAGATGTTGGGACGGGAAGTGGGTTGATTGCGCTTATGCTGGCGCAGAGGTGCCCTAATGCATATATCGATGCCATCGACATTGCCCCGGAGGCAGTGGAACAAGCCACGTATAATTTTGAGCAGTCGCCGTGGGCGGATCGCCTTGCTGCACACCTGAGTCCACTGCAATCATGGCACCCCGATTCATCGACCAAATATGACCTCATCGTCAGTAACCCGCCTTATTTCGTCGATTCGCTCAAGAATCCCGACAAGGGACGCGGATTGGCACGGCACACCGATACGCTGAGTTATGAGGAATTGCTGAAACATAGCGCGCGTTTATTGAAGGAACAGGGGATACTCGCGTTGGTACTTCCTGCCATGGCGGAAGAGCAGATTATCCGTCTTGCTGCCACACAGGGGCTCTATCCTACACGTCTTACCCGTGTTTTCAGCAAACCCGACAGTCCCACACCTATTCGTATTCTTATTGAGTTCTGCAAAGAACCGCCCATTGCCCAAGAGGTCTCCCCTTTGAGGGGAGATTTAAAGATGTCTTCCCTGTATATTGAATCGGCGCACTCTCCACGAAGTGCAGAATACGCCGAAATGACAAAAGATTTTTATTTATAGCTGTTCTCCGCGAGTTGCAAAAAAAAGAAGAATAAATTTGCATAAATCAAAAATTAGTTGTACCTTTGCGAAAAATTTCGTAACGAAAAAAATCGTAATATGGAAAATCCATTTAAATTCGGTACTATTGTAGAAGAAAACTACTTCACGGATAGAGTGCAAGAAGTTGCATATATTAAGCAATTTATAGACAGCCCTAATCATTTAATATTGATTAGTCCTCGTCGTTTTGGGAAAAGCAGTGTCGTGATGCGTGCCTTAAAAGAAAGTGGGCGAAAAAGCATTGTACTAAACTTGCAAAAGGTCATTTCAACCAATGATTTATCCGCTAACCTGCTGCGCGAGTTATTTAAGGTTCGACCGGTAGAGCAAATCAAGCATTTTTTTACTCATTTTCGTGTTATTCCTACCATCTCTGCCAACCCGTTAACAGGTTCAATAGATGTCAGTTTTCAACCTGATGTGAATACTACTGAGGTGTTAGAAGATGTGATGCAGTTATTGGACAAAGTGAGTGAATCGCTGCATTTGGTAGTGGTGCTTGACGAGTTCCAAGAGATATTAGATATTGCGCCTAAATTGGATAAACAACTGCGTAGTATCATGCAGCAACAGAAGCACATTAATTATATTCTGTTGGGCAGTCAGGAGTCTATGATGACTGATATTTTTGAGAAGAAGAAATCGCCTTTTTACCATTTTGGCGAATTGATGCGTTTGAGCAAACTGCCTTACGATGATTTTGAGATGTATTTGTCCTCTCGCTTGCAATCATGTTTTCCTGATACCGCCCACGATTTAGCCAAACAAATATTGAATTACACACAATGCCACCCATATTACGGGCAGCAATTGGCATTCCATATTTGGCAGTTGGGTATGCTTCGTTGTGAGAGCGACGATATTTTGGCAACAGCCGTTGACCAAATTGTTGAAACGCACAATTTGGACTATGA
>JAKSMY010000008.1 GCA_024400275.1 Paludibacteraceae bacterium
TTCCACTTTCACAATAAATATCGGTAGATGCCAAATCTATGCCATTGTCATAGCATAGTTTCCAGTCATCAATGGGAACGAGTGGGAGGTTTGGACTAAAAATACAACTATATTTGCTGTTTTTATGTCGTTCCAACTCTTCCGCATAGTATTGAAGTATTTCTTGTTCGTTTTTCATTGTTATTAAACATTATTCAATATATATGTCAAATGTTTGCCAACTTCCATTAGGATAGGTTATTTTTATTGTGGTTTCCGCTGCATATACTTCACCATAGCGGTCTCTATGTAATGTCAATCCACCACCACTATATTTATATCCCTCATTATTTGGTCCAACATGTACAGATCCACTATTGCCAAAATCAATAGCAACAACCCGTAAAGATTCTATCGCGACATTCAGGATATAGGTGGCATGATGTCCTGTATTACTACTATATGATATAGTAGCCTCATACCATCCGTCTTTTATTCCACTATTTTGATAATAGGTCGAAAACGGATTGGGAGTCGCATCATAATATCCACCAACAGGTACACCAGATTGTGAAAACACATGTAAGGTACTTGCTATACCACACAAAATAATAATGATTTTTTTCATAATGTTTTATTAATTTTTTATTGGAATTATATTTTCCTAATTTGGCTTTAGTCGTCTTGGTGTTCAATATGTATTTTCTTTATGGTAATTTCCGTATTATCAATAATGGTTTGATTAAACAAATACGACCATTCTGCAATTGTTTTCGATTGATTGTTAATTGATAAAATAGAAGTGGATGTATTAAATCCCAAAAATGATAATTTAGAGAAATCACCACAAATTTGCGATTTGGTATTTAAGAATGCTCCATGTCCAATGCGCGTTATAGAACCAAGGAAATGAATCTTTTGTAGTTTTAAGCAATCATTAAATGCCCCATCACCAATTGATGTGACAGATTCAGGAATTATAATCTCTTGCAAATTTGTATCAATAATTGCATATAAAATGGATTCATCTAAAGAAAGAATTAAACCATCTTGTTCTTTGGTTTCAGCAGAGAAAGGATTTAGAATAATATTTTTAAATTTCAATGATTGTAGATCTTCCACGTAAACCGAAATAGCATTTAACATATAACGATTTATGATAAGAAGGTTTTCTTTAAGAGAGTTCATGTTAGGCATTGGTATGTACATCTTTGCTAAGATACGATTGTAACATGAATTATCAACAAATTCATAATTTTTTTTTGATAATGTAGTGAGCAAATTGGATATGCCTTCCCCGTACAAAGGGAATCGCAGAGTTAGATACTGAATTAGTTCGTCAAGAATTGGCTGTTTTATAGCAGAATGAATATCAGTTGTTATTTTTTTTATTAATTCTTCTCTTTTTCTTTTGCAGGAGGCATTGATTTTGTCACACAAAGAACGCCTATCTTTAAGTGCTTCATATTGTCCAAGTACTCTTCTGTTTTTAGATTGAATATCTTCATCATAATTTCCACTTCCATTATGAGAAGACGAATAAGCACCTACATGTCCTATATTCACAGATATGCCTTTTATTGAGAAAACATTATGTACTTCAAAATCTGAATATTCTTTCCCTGCCACCCAATAATCTTCAGACCCATCCCATTTCCACCGTGTGTGCCAATAGCCATCTTCAATGGTATGGGTGTATACAATGGATGGTTTCTCGGATTGTAAAAAAGACATAAATGCAGAATGAAGTTCATCATATGATGGTATTGAGCATAAAGAAAAATCCAAGTCAGAACACTCATTTTTTATAATATACGGCACCAACTTATCAATTATTTTTTGGCATTCATCAACGAAACCGGCCTCTTCAATACACTCCTTTTCTGTTATGTAAGCTTCTACCTTCGCAGACCTCTCCTTTATCGAAGAAAACACTTGTTGTAAACATTCGTCTTTGAAAGGAATGTCTCCTTTGGCAAGTTCAATCAGTTTTTTTTGATACGGACCATAATGAATAAATTCATTTTCAAAAGCCAAACAACAACGATTCTTGTCTTTGATAGAATATTCCCCCCAATTGTTCAGCAGATAATCAAATTCTTCAACAAGGCGTTTTACATGAATGGCTTTTTTATTTCCTCTATATAATTTCATATCAAATATTACACATTCATCTTTTTGGGGTTCGAAAGAACAATCGTTAACATGAAAAAAGATATCATTGCTAAATGTCCCTTTCGAAATAATTTGATCATATTTGATAAAACCAAAACCTCTGGACTCAAAATAAACAGATATAACTCCGATATGTTTCATATTTCTATTATTTTTTAATGGATAATATAAATGACTCTTTATCTTTTTGTAATGAACAAGTCCCAAATTACTTTTTCATTAATATTTTCCTTGAGAAACGAAATCCCCTTTTCGTTTACGTGTCCAATACGTCCTGAATCAATTTTCAAATTCTTAACATCCTTTTCAAAAACTTTACACATCATACTTGTTACCCTACCATTACCATTGTCTTCCCATTGGAATTCATAACGATTACCATTTTCATCTTCTTCGTCAAAGAAATCTTTCTGCAAAGGAATGTTCTTTATATCACCTTTTCCAACGGAATCATGGGTCAGTGGTACTCCTTCAATTCTTCCATCTTTAGACACAACATTGTTTATGATTACACAAGGATGCCCATTTTTTACACGGACAATATCTCCAATATTTAGGTCAATTGCTTTTCTATCAGTTTCCATTTTTATAATTGTTAATTGTTTTCAGCAAATATACTTATTATTAAACATTGCCATTTTTCTTTCTAACAACAAATATCTGTAACACGTACATATCTTATTTATCTCTTTTTAGTAGTTCTATTGTGTAAATTTTCTGCAAAGGTACAACAAATTTTTGACATGTGCAAATTTTATTGAGTAAAAAATACACATAAATATAATATTATTACAAATAATAATAAAAAAAATGATTTTTTCTAAATGCTTTCTCTCTCGATTATAAAAAGACTAAAATGTTACCGTACAAAGGATTTTGTTGTAAGATCTATTTCATACATTTTCCATTGTGAGGTGTCTGATTCTAAAAAGTTGATTTTTGTAAGTGTGTCGGGAATGTTATAGAAATATACTACGAAATCATTATAATCTCCCATATCAACGCTCGTCTGTTGCGGAGAGAATGTGCAATTATCTAAATCGCCAATAAGATATTTCTCTTTCGTGTATGTATTTTGTATATACGCGCTTGAGTCAATTTGCATCCAGCCATTAAAAAATTGATGATTGGTATATCTAAAATACAGTTTTAGAGTCGAAGTGGTGTCATAACTGATGGCACGAAGAGATAAATCTTTCTTTGCGTCCTCAGATTGCTGATGGATTTGTGGGTCAAAAATCCAATATCTATATTCTGCCAAAGCAAATTTTGCCATAAAAGTATCCAATTGGTATGCTTTTACTAAATGACGCATTCCTTCCACGTAGTCTTCACGCTCTATAGAACCTTGCTTGAGAAAAGCACTTACTTTGAGTAATGCCATTACATTTTCATGATTGGCAGATTCTTTATATAATTCGTATGCCTTTTGTATATCGGGATCCACACCCATTCCAAACTCATAGCATACTGCCAAATTGTATATAGCATCTATTTGCCCGTGCTGATAGGCACGATTAGTCCAATAGAAAGCCAATTGATCGTCCTTGTGTCCATCAAAAAAACTGCTGTAGATATCTCCCAAACGATATTCCGCATAAGCATTACCTTGTTCGGCTGCTTTATGGTAATAATACAAAGCGGTATCTATATCAGTCCACGAATCGTCTAATATTATTTTATCAGAAGCAATATCGGCAATACGATTGCAAGCTTCTACAGACCCTTGTTCCACTGCTTTGTGAAAGATAGCGATGGCAGTTGCAGTATCTTGGTGGTTAGCATTTTCATTTTGTAGATGTTTATCCCCCTCTTTGACTGTTCGCTGAGGAATATAAATGTGTGTAATCCATCTAATCCCCATATAACAACCCAAAAGAATCACAATGGCAGCAATGAGCCCAATAATCAACCTATTCCACTTTTTATTGAATATCGGTTTTATCCTCTCTGCCACCAATTTATCTATTGACTCTTGATATAATTGCCCTGTGTCAATAGCGGAGTATTGGTGTTGTTTTAAGCCGTTTTGTATATTCTCTGGAACAGAATCGGAGTAGCCAGTAAATTGTTTATCGGGATTGATGGGGATAATATGCTTGTTAGAGGAAAGAGCATATTCAATCTCCTGACGCACCCAGTCTTGTTCGTTTTGGCAACGGTCAAGGGCGTGTGCGGTCAGCAATATCATAAAGACAGGCGCAGACTGTATGGCATCTAAGATGCGTTGGTCAAACACCCCGTCCTGTAACTCGTCCATATCAAGGAACACACGATATCCCTTGCGCTCAAGCGATTCTTTGAGCATTCGGGCGATATCCTTTCCCTCATTTCGACGATAGGAGATAAATATGTCATACTTGGCTTGGGGCATAGTTGAACTATTGTCTGCTTAGATAGACCGACATTTTGGCCGACATTTTGGGTGACATTTTTTCGATAGATTATCGCTCTAATCAATTACTTCCCAATGACCACCTCTGTCGGGACCGACACGGCGAAGAACGCCATCCAACTTTAGTTTCCTAATTTGTTCCTCCACGCCTCTTCGCGTTAATCCGACCAAAGGTGCTATCTCTGCAACAGAGATTGTTGGATTTTTAGTAATTATTTCTATCGTTTTCTCCACAGTTTTCTCCACAGTTTTCTCCACAGTTTTTACCAAACTTTTTGTTTTGGATGTGGAAGATGTATGAGGATGAATAGGAATAAACACAAGGAACGTAAGCCTTTCATCTGTTGTCTCAAAGATGGCTCTTGGCGAGCCATTAGCAAGCAATCTTGATTGGATAGTAGGAACTCCCGTTGAACGACCTTCTGTTAATTGAAGTTCTTTGAGGAAATCACCTAACCGTCTATTTCTATATCTACGACTCCTTAAAGAATCTCCTTTTTCTATGACCTCTTTAGAAATACTTCTGTCTGGTCCAGGGCAATTAAGTATGCTTATACCCGTAGGTTCTATTGTAATTTCAATGGGTTCATACTGCTGATAATCTCGGTGATAAATGCTATTTACGACTGCTTCCTCCAATGCTTCGTAAGGGTAATTCCAAAATCTTTGTGCTTCTTGCTGACCTTTGAGTTTTTGGATATATTCTTTAAGCACATTACTGCGTAAATATTCCATTGTTTGCTTCACCATATGGGGAACACATCCATAGAAAGATGTTTCTGTAAAATGATTAGGGTTTTGTATTTTCCCTTCTGGAAATGTAACAATATCAACTTGTGTATAAGGGAAAAACTTGCGAGGATCTTCGCAAAACATCATAGCAGCTACATTTTTGATTAAGCGATTCTCGGTGGGACCTGTCAATAAATCCATCTGCTCCAATATTTCCGTTGTGGATTTCTGCCCAACTTCTTCGGCAAGTTTACTACCAACTTTGAGTAAATAATCTTTTAGCAAAACTATTGAAATGTCTTCTAATTTTATGCTTGAATTTCCTCGTTCGTCAAATGGAATACGATGCGCTTTATCTCTCAATTCGTCTAAAACTTCTCCTTTAGCAATGATACTACTTGTTCCACTGCGGATATAGTTGTATTCTTTTGACATGCTTTTAGAAGAAACATTTTCTGGCACAGAATAAGGTATTTTGTCTCCAGTAGGACACCAAATAACAAGTACCTTTTTCCCATCTACATCCTCGATGCTTGTTCGTGGCATATAATAGGGGGTCATTTTATTGTTATAGCCAACCATATCTTGCAAAATGCCATCTATTGCATCAATAGCAAGACCTTCTATAGGACGGATAGCCATTCCTGTTGTTATATCAGTATCCACTCCTACAAGTATATAGCCGCCTCCTAAATCATCAAAATCATTTGCAAAAGCGCAAATACTATGATAAATACTATTTGGATTCCAACCTTTTTTAAATTCAATACGATTGGATTCTATTTTCTGCTTGTTTAATAAGTCTTCAACATTCAATATTTGTGCCATACTATCTTATTCTTTCTTTAGAACTCAAAATTAAAATTGCGCTTGGTCTTGAATTGGTCATATCGCTCCTGATTAAAACGATAATACGCAGCTGCGCGGTGACTATGAGCCTCCTCTTTCTCGCCGGTGTCCTCCAAAATATCGATGGTCATCATCTTTTTCATAAAGTTCCTGCGGTCAAACTGCACTCCCAAAATGGCTTCATACAACCGTTGCAACTGAGGAACAGTAAACTTATCGGGCAACAATTCAAAACCAATGGGACGAAAATACACATCTTCACGTAAGTGACGAAGTGCCGCCTCAAAAATATCTGCATGGTCAAAAGCCAATGTGGGCATTTGATTTATTGGGAACCAACGCGCTTCGGCTGCATCGTCACCACCATGTACCTCCCTCATCGGGACCAACGCATAGAAACCCACAGTCACCACACGCCAGCGGGGGTCTCTATCCACTGCCGAGAACACACCAAACTGCTCCATGTACGGCTGTTCATAGCCCGTCTCCTCATACAACTCACGCCGGGCACACTCTTCTACCGTCTCTTCCATGCGAAGGAAACCACCGGGGAAAGCCCACGAACCTTTGTATGGCTCTATGCCGCGTCGGATGAGAAGCACATTCAACTGCTGACCGTCAAAACCGAAAATAACACTATCCGTCGTCATTGCTGCACGAGGATAACCATAGGCAAACATACCATCTGAAGTAAGGGTATAATCTATCATTATTCTTAATCCTTTGTGTAAATTCCCCGCAAAGTTACAAAGAATTTTTGGAATACGCAAATATTATTTAATTTTGAATTAAGAATTTTGGAATAATTCGGCTGCTTTATTTTTGGTTTAGGCGGTGTTTTCGTGGTCGCGAGATGATAATCGTTCGTTCATCCCATACTCACCGTATACTTATTCGGTTGACGATTGACAATGCACAATGCACAATGAGAACTGACGATTATTAAGAAAAATGGGAAAATGATTTTGAGTTAGGGCAACTAAAACCCAACTTTTTCAGCCATAATAGGAGAGGAAAGGAATAATGACGCAGATTCATTGAATTTTTCCGCCTCTTCGGTTGTTCTAAATTCCACACGTCCACCGCGGCTCAGGTCTTTATCTATCTCGGGGTGACGCTTGAGATAATCGCTCAACGACTCCGCCACAATGTCACCCTGTGCTACGATGCGGATATTAGGACGTACCGCATTACGAATCTTGTCGAATAATAACGGGTAGTGCGTGCAACCCAAAATGAGAGTGTCTATCTCATTGTCTTTCTGTAAGATAGCGTCTATATATTTCTGCACAAAATAGTCGGCACCATCACCGGTATGTTCGCCTGCCTCAATGAGTGGTACCCACATGGGACAGGACTGCTGTACGATTGATAGGTTGAAAGAAGTTTTTAAGTTGAGAGAACGGAATGTTTTTTCCAGTTCGAGAACGTAACTATTGGAGGAGACGGTGCCGGGGGTGGCAAGTATGCCGATATGCCCGTTTCGGGTTATGGAAGGCACCGCTTCCACGGTGGGGCGAATAACACCCAGTACACGTACTTTATCAGGGTCTATATCGTGCTGCTGGATGGAACGGAGTGCTTTGGCAGAAGCCGTATTGCACGCCAAGATGATAAGGCGGCAACCCTGCTGTTGCAGATAACGGACAGCCTGAAGCGTATATTGATAAATGACTTCAAACGAGCGTGTGCCGTACGGCGTACGGGCATTATCTCCCAAATAGAGATAATCATACTGTGGCAAGCACTGACGTATCTTATCCAAGATAGTCAAACCTCCATAACCGCTATCAAAAACACCTATTTTCATTGTTTCGGCTGCAAAATTACAGAAAAATTTGCAAATATGCAAATAATTTTGTATCTTTGCGGGCAATAAAGGAGACTTTTTGTCCGGAGAGGGCAAAAAGCCAAGAAAGAAAACATAAATTTAAAAATATACCATTATGAAATTTAACGTATCAAGTTCTAAATTGTTTGCCCAATTGCAGGCACTTAGCCGAGTTATTGCTTCCAAGAATAGCCTTGCTATTTTGGAGGACGTTCTGTTTGACCTGAACGGCAATGTATTAACCATGACCGCATCGGACGGAGAGACCACTATTCGTACCGCTATAGACGTTGAAAATGCCGAAGGAACCGGCAAAGTGGCATTTGGCGCCAAACTGATGTTGGAGACATTAAAGGAATTTTCAGACCAACCGTTGAGTTTCCTGATCGACGACCAAAACTACGGATTGAACATTACCAGTAGTAACGGTACGTATAGTTTTGTCGGACAAAACGGCAATGAATATCCCGAAATGGCAGTGGAGGAAGAGCAGAAAAACACCTTTACGATGAATGCCGGCGTACTGCTGAACGCTATCAATAAAACTATTTTCTGCACGGCAGACGATGAACTTCGTCCCGTGATGAACGGTATTTACTTTGACCTTCAGGCAGACCGTATCACAATGGTTGCCACTGACGCTCATCGTTTGGTACGCTATACCAATACCGCCGTTCATGCTGACGAACCATTAAGTTTTATTTTGCCTAAGAAACCGGCTATTCTGCTGAAAAACGTGCTCAGCAAAGATGCAGAAGATGTAGTGGTTACTTTTGGTACACGCAACGCTCAATTTGCCTTTGGCCGTACACTGATAGTATGCCGCCAGATAGAAGGACGTTTCCCCAATTACAACGCTGTTATTCCTCAAAATAATCAGAATAAAGTAGTTATTGACCGCCAGACATTCCTCAATGCCTGCAAACGTGTGTCCGTATTTGCCAATACAGGTACCAGCCTGCTCAAATTGGCTTTGACCGAGAACCAAATCAAGATTTCCGCCCAAGATATAGACTTCTCTACCAGTGCCGAAGAGACGGTAGCATGTTCTTATGCCGCAGCACCGATGGCTATTGGCTTCAAGGCTCCTTTCCTGGTGGAAATCCTTGGACAGATAGAAAGCAGCGAAGTGATGCTCCAATTATCCGATCCTGCTCGCGCCGGACTGATTGTGCCTGTAGAGAATGAGGAAAACGAGGACATTCTGATGCTGTTGATGCCTATGTTACTGAATGACTAACGTATGAGATTGCAATTAGATAGACCGTTGGTATTCTTCGACTTGGAGACAACGGGACTGAATATAGCGACAGACCGTATCGTTGAGATAAGTTACCACAAAGTTTATCCCAACGGTACGGCAGAAGGCAAGACATTACGTATCAAGCCTATGATGTCGCTGGTGGGCAAAGATATACAAATGCATATCACGGAAGAGGCTTCGGAAGTACACGGCATATACGACCGGGATTTGGTTGATTGTCCTACTTTCAAAGAAGTGGCTCCGGAATTGGCTTCCATTTTTCGAGATGCCGATATAGCCGGGTATAACTCCAACCATTTTGATGTGCCGTTGTTGGCAGAAGAATTTCTCCGTGCCGGTGTGCAGGTGGATTTGATGAAATGCAGTCGCATAGATGTATTCACCATCTTCCAACGTAAGGAACCTCGTAACCTGACGGCTGCTTATCAGTTCTACTGCGGTAAAGATTTGACCCAAGCGCACTCCGCTAATGCCGACACAATGGCTACCTACGAGGTGCTGATGGCTCAACTGGAGAAATACGAAGATGTGCCTACAACGGTCAAGGAATTGCAGGAATATACAGCCGGTAAGAATGAGTTTGCCGACTTTGCAGGACGTATAGCCTTCGATAAGGAAGGAATAGAAATTTTTAATTTTGGTAAATACAAAGGTATGCGTGTAGGAGATGTCTTCCGTCGTGACACGGGCTATTATGGCTGGCTGATGAACGGCGACTTCCCGCAATATACCAAGAATGTATTTATGCGTATCTATTTAAGTACGAAAGGATGAGACCTTTAACTCAACAGGAAATAAACCAAATGCAGGCACAACAGTGTACTGCGGAGGACTGGTCGTTGATTTCCGTTAGCGACAATTTTAATGCCGAATATGTGGTAGATACCCATTTTTCAGGACCTATCACAATGGGTGCTTTCAATCGTGAATTCGATTTGCCGGGTGGCGTAAAAGTTCATTCGGGAATCGTTCATGCCCGTATTCATAATTGCGAGATAGCCGATGATGTCCATCTGCGGAATATCCACAACTACATCGCCAATTACCGCATTGGTAAAGGCACTTGCATTGAGAATGTCAATGCCGTTTTGGTAGACGGTTACACTACCTTCGGAAATGGTGTTCGTGTGCCGGTAATGAACGAAGGCGGCGGACGTGAGATACCTATTTTTGATCATCTGAGTGCCCATTTGGCATATATTCTGACGCTTTATAGACACCGCACGGAGATGATAAAGACGGTGGATAAGATGATTGACGACTATGCCCAATCGGTGGGTGCCGAAATGGGAGAGATAGGTGATGAGGTCCGAATAATCAACTGCGGCAGCATAAAAAATGTGCGGATTGGCGATTATGCCCAATTAGGCGGTGCCAGTCGTCTCAAAAACGGTACCATACTTTCCAACGCTCAAGCTCCTGTCAAATTAGGAAGCGGTGTTAAATGTACGGACTTTATCATATCTTCGGGAGTGGAGATTTTAGACTCTACCATTGTAGATAAATGTTTTGTGGGACAAGGATGTGTGTTTGATAAACACTATTCGGCAGGAGAAAGCCTTTTCTTTAGTAACTGTCAAGGTATGCACGGTGAAGCATGTGCTATTTTTGCAGGACCTTATACCGTGACACACCATAAGTCAACATTGCTGATTGCCGGTATGTTCTCGTTCCTGAACGCAGGGTCGGGCAGCAACCAATCCAACCATATGTATAAATTGGGTCCCATTCACCAAGGCGTAGCTGAACGTGGTGCCAAAACGACATCTGATTCCTATCTGCTATGGCCAAGTAAGATAGGTGCCTTTTCGCTCGTTATGGGACGGCACACCCATCATGCTGATACGTCTGCTCTGCCGTTCTCGTATTTGATTGAGAATAATTCGGAAACGTATGTTGTTCCCGGAGCCAATCTTCGTACGGTAGGGACCGTGCGTGATGCACAGAAATGGCCTAAACGTGACAATCGCAAAGACCCCAATAAAATAGACCAAATCAATTTTAATCTTTTGTCTCCATACACGGTACAGAAAATGTATCAGGGTGTGGACGTATTAGATGAATTGGAACATATCAGCGGAGAGAATACCGACGAATACGGTTATAAGAATTGCAAGATTCGTAATTCCTCGCTGCAACATGGTCGTGAGTTGTATCGCATCGGTATATCCAAGTTCTTAGGTAACTCACTTATCTCACGTATAGAGAAAAGTACTTTCCATAACTTAGCCGAACTGCGTCGTGCCTTATTGCCTGATACACCTATTGGAAGTGGAGAGTGGATAGACCTTGCCGGATTGATTGCGCCCAAGAGTGCCGTTGCCACGTTGATGGATGATATTCAAGCCGGAGAAATGACATTGGAAACCATTCAGCAGCGTTTCAGAGAAATGCATAATCATTATTACTCGTATGAGTGGACGTGGGCGTTGGAGAAATTGGAGCAGGAATGGGGCTGTTCGGTTGAACAGGTAACATTAAAGCAACTGTTAAACACCATCGAGGAGTGGCAAAAAGCAGTGGTCGGACTGGATAAGATGGTCTATAATGATGCCAAGAAAGAGTTTGATTTGAATAGTCAGACCGGATTTGGCGTAGATGGCGATGCCAGTCAGCGTATGGCAGACTTTGAATCCGTGCGTGGAAGTTTTGAGAATAATCCGTTTGTTCTGGCAGTCAATGAACATATCGAACGCAAAACACAATTAGGCAATCGTATTCACTCGTTATTATCAACACTTTAATTCTGGCTTTATCGCATCTCAACTTACCATATTAGGAAGTGGCAGTGCTTTGCCCACATGGCAGAACTCGCCGTCTGGACAGATATTGGACTTATGTGACAAGTCTTTTCTAATTGATTGTGGGGAAGGTATTCAATTAACAATGCGTCAGATGGGCATACGCACAGCACGTTTGTATAATATTTTTATCTCGCACCTTCATGGAGACCATTGCTTTGGTCTGATAGGTTTGCTAACCACCTTTGATATGATGGGGCGCACACAGCCACTGCATATATACGCGCACCCCGATCTGGAAAAGATGCTGCGGCCATTGATGGATTATCACATGGCAGAGATGAAATACGAAGTGGTTTTTCATGCTATCAACCCACGTAAGCGAGAGGTTATCTTTGAGGATAGAACAGTTACGGTAGAGACTATTCCGCTGAAACATAAAGTGCCAACTTGCGGTTTCCTTTTCTATGAACATCATCGCTGTAAGGATAAAGAAACGGGAGCCTTGAGTTATGAAACCCGTAAACGCTACGCTTATTGCAGCGATACGATGTATAAGGAGAATAATGTGCCACAATTAGAGGGGGTAGATGTCCTTTTCCATGAGGCAACTTTTACCGACGAATGGGAATCCCGCTGTTCATTGACCATGCACTCTACGGCTCGTCAGGCTGCCACGATGGCACTTAAAGCCCACGTGGGGAAATTGATTATAGGACATTATTCTTCCCGTGAAGATAATCACCAAGTCTTTTTGCAACAGGCGCAAGAGGTGTTCCCCAATACGTTGCTTGCTATTGAACGACAGAGTTATGAAATCTAACCTTACATACGAGTGCACTTCCTGTGGTGCCAAAGTTCCACAGATGTTGGGGCGTTGCCCTGTTTGTGGTGAGTGGGGGACAATAGTAGAGAGTGTTGCAAGCGATTCGACCAAATCCAAACTTCACCGTTTTACAGGAAAGACGAATAACGCTCCCCGTCGCTTTCATGAGATAGAGGCGCAGGCTGAAACGCGTATTGATATGCGTTGCAGTGAATTGAATCGTGTGTTAGGTGGTGGCTTGGTGCCGGGAAGTTTGGTCTTATTGGGAGGCGAACCCGGAATAGGCAAATCAACCCTTGTTCTGCAAGTGCTCATGCAGATGGGAGACCACAAGACATTATACGCCAGCGGTGAGGAATCGGAACGCCAACTGAAACTGCGTGCAGAACGTCTGACCGGTAATCCCGAAAATCTATATATTGTTAGCGAAACAAGTTTGGAGCATATCTTGCAGATGGCTAAAGATTTGCAGCCGGAAATAGTAGTGATTGACAGTATCCAGACTATCGGAACAGAAGCCATCGATTCTTCGATTGGTTCGCTTAGTCAGGTGCGAGAATGTGCTGCACGCATTCTGGAGTTTGCCAAGTTGGAGAATATACCTTTCTTAATTGTTGGGCATATCACCAAAGATGGCAGTTTGGCAGGACCCAAGGTGTTGGAGCATATTGTGGATACGGTACTGCAGTTCGAAGGTGACCAGCATTATTTCTATCGCATTTTGCGTGCCCAAAAGAACCGTTTTGGTTCAACGTCTGAATTAGGTATTTTTGAGATGCGGCAAGACGGATTGCGCGAAGTAACCAACCCCAGTGAATTATTATTGTCGTCAAATCATGACGGACTAAGTGGCATAGCTGTTGCTGCCGCTGTTGAGGGAGTTCGTCCCTTGCTGATTGAGGTGCAGGCCTTGGTTTCTACGGCTGCTTATGGTACACCGCAACGTTCATCTACCGGCTTTGATAGCAGGCGACTGAATATGCTATTGGCGGTTTTGGAAAAACGTGTGGGATTCAAATTGGCAATGAAAGATGTCTTTATCAATATTGCCGGAGGAATACGGGTAAACGATCCGGCTATTGATTTGCCCGTTCTGGCAGCCGTGCTATCGTCTAATATGGATATACCGCTTCCGTCAGATACTTGTATGACAGGCGAGGTGGGCTTGTCCGGAGAGATTCGCCCGGTTAATCGTATCGAACAGCGTATTCAAGAAGCGCAAAAACTTGGTTTCAAGCGTATTCTCATTCCTGCCGACCAAGCCTCTGCAATACAATCGTCTAACGCTACTTTGCAGATTTTGCCTGTTGGTAAAGTAACGGATGCTTTTCGTCTTCTTTTTAATGCTAAGCAGTAACGATGTGTCCTTTCAGTGTAGCCGCTGAGGCTTCTTCGATTTGGACCATCACAAACTCACCGATATGTCTTCCTTCTCGAGGGAAAACGACTGTTTTATAGGTGCCTGTTCTTCCGTACATATCCTCATGACTGCGTTTGCTGTATCCTTCTACCAGTACCTCTACCGTCTTACCTATTTCGCGTTGGTTGCTGGCAAGTGACAATTCGTTTTGTAGGGCTATGATTTCGTTCAAACGGCGCACTTTTTCTTCTTCCGGTATATTGTCAGGATACACTTTGCTCGCGCGCGTGCCCGGGCGTTCCGAATATTTAAACATAAAGGCGGTATCAAAACCTACCTTACGCATCAGACTGAGTGTCTGCTCATGATCTTCTATTGTCTCACTGTGGAATCCGCAGAAAACATCTGTCCCGATGGTGGCTTCCGGCAAGATACGCCGGATGGCGGCAATGCGGTCCAAATACCACTCGCGGGTGTATTTGCGGTTCATAATATCCAAGATGCGGTTGCTGCCGCTTTGAACGGGCAGGTGAATAAACTTGCACAAGTTCTTATGCCGACTGATAGCCTCTAATGTCTTGTCGGACATATCTTTGGGGTGCGATGTCGTAAAACGTACACGCATATCCGGCACGGCATCGGCTACCAATTCAAGCAGTTGCGGGAAATCCACATCGTGCATTGTGCATTGTGCATTGTCAACCGAAACAAAGTGATATGAGTTGACGTTCTGACCAAGTAGCGTAACTTCCTTGTAACCTTTGGCTTGCAGGTCTTTGACTTCAGCAAGAATACTCTCCACGTCGCGACTGCGTTCCCGTCCTCGGGTATAAGGTACCACACAATAGGAGCAGAAATTATTGCATCCGCGCATGATGCTGACAAAGCCCGATATACTCTTGCCTATTCGTGCCGGGATAATGTCCCGATAAGTCTCGGTTGTGGATAGTTCAACGTTGACGGCTTTATGTCCCTGTAACGCTTGACCTAACAGATTTGGAATGTCCCAATAGGCATCCGGTCCGGCTACAAAATCCACTTTCCACTTGTTAATTAACTCTTCGCCCATCCGCTCCGCCATGCAGCCTATGATACCGATGACGGGTTTAGCGAGTTTAGCAGGTTGAGCTGGTTTAGCGAGTTTAGCAGGTTTAGTTTTGGAGAGGATGGCACGGATTTCCTCAAGACGATGCAAGACTGTCTGTTCGGCTTTGTCGCGTATAGAACATGTATTGAGGATGACGATGTCCGCCTCCTCAATACATTCTGTCAGTTCGGCTTGGGTGGTCTGCATGATAGCAGCCACCACTTCCGAATCTGCTACGTTCATTTGACATCCGTATGTTTCAATGTAGAACCTCAGGTTCATGGTGAATCGGTAAATCGGTGAGTCGGTAAATCGATTAGAGAAGTGACTGAGGGTCGAGATTGTTTTTCTCGATGTCTTTGAAATAGCGATAAGTACCTACTTTGAGTTCATCGCAAGCAAGGTCGTCGCAGACGATAATACCGTGTTGGTGCATCTGCAAGGCGCTAACCGTCCACATGTGCGAGATAGGTTTCTCAATAACATGCAGCAGGGCGCGTGCTTTGTTGTGGCCATTCACCAGAATAAGCACTTCCTTGGCATCCATGACAGTACCTACACCTACGGTTAAAGCCGTTTTGGGCACTTTATTGACATCGTTGTCAAAGAAACGGCTATTGGCAATAATGGTGTCGGTCGTCAGTTCTTTTTTGCGTGTACGGCTGGTGAGTGAACTGCCCGGCTCGTTAAAGGCGATATGTCCGTCAGGACCGATGCCGCCAAGGAACAGGTCTATACCGCCGTAGTTCTTGATTTTCTCCTCGTAGCGGGCGCATTCTGCCTCCAAATCGGCTGCGTTGCCGTTCAGGATATTGACATTTTCTTTCTTGATGTCAATATGCGAGAAGAAATTATTCCACATAAAACTGTGATAACTCTCGGGGTGTTCTTCGGGTAAACCTACATACTCGTCCATATTGAAGGTTACTACATTTCGGAAACTAACTTTTCCGCTTTGGTTCAGTTTAATCAGTTCCCGATACATGCCCAAAGGACTCGACCCTGTCGGGAGACCTAAAACGAACGGATTGCTCTCCTTGGGTTGGAAAGCGTTGATTTTTTTTGCTACGTAATTAGCTGCCCATTGGGACATCAAATCGTAGTCTTTTTCGATAATAACTCGCATTGTTTTGATTTTTTGTTTAATTAATTTTCAGTAGTTTATTAATTAATCTGCTCGAGTACTACTGCCGAACGAGCAGGTAAATATAACGATTATTCTTTAACAAGAATCGTGCAAATTTACAATTTTTTTCTGATATATACAATTTTTTTTGTAATTTTTGTCATAATTATTTGTACAATTGCCTAAAATACTGTATCTTTGCAATGTCAAAATTATAATAAGATGTAAAAATGAGTATATTATCCAAATAACAATTAGATAGAAAAATAGAAATTTTTTGATAAGATAACGATAAAGCGTTAGCTAATTCGCACGGTTCTGAAATCGCCAAATTAAAGCAGTTGTGAAGTAAGCCAATGCTCACGCGTTAGGTGTGGGCTTTACTTTAATAATTCAACTGCGATGGCGTTTGGCGATGCCAAGAACCGTGGATTAATAAGTTTAGTCCACTTTTTATGGTACATATAGGTCAAGAAATAAAAGCAGTATTGGATCAACAAGGAAGAAAAATTAGTTGGTTTGCAGATAAATTATATTGTGATCGTACAAATGTCTACGATATTTTCAAACGCTCAAGTATTGATACAGAATTGTTATTACGTATCTCTGTAGCATTAAATTTTAATTTCTTTTCGTTATATGATATAACTTATAAAGAAACACAAAAATCAGATAATCAACCAGATAATTTGTGTGTTAAATAAATTCAATATTGTGTAGAATTATATTAACACACAAATTGTTTTTCTTTAATAAAAAAATAGTACCTTTGCAACTCGATTGATATGACAGAGCATATCATTGACAAAGTGTTTAACTAAAATTTAATTTTTAAATGAAAAAAGTATTTTTTGGGGCTGCTTTTTTTATAGCAGTAGGATTAGGACTAACGAGTTGTAGTGCAGTTGGTTGCATGGGTGTAACAGATGGAATGACCGGTGTAATTTACTCTGGCCAAACTTTACCGATGGCTGTTACATCTGGGAAAGTCGGTGGTAAAGTAGGTGAAGCAAAGGCCTATAGTATTTGTGGCATTGTTGCTGCTGGAAATGCAAGTGCTCAGGAAGCAGCTCGCAAAGCAGGAATAACCCATATTAGCAATGTGGATATTAAAACCACTGGTATTTTGGGTATTGTTACTATTAAAAAATACATCGTTTGTGGCGATTAATTAATCTTTATTTTATGGAGACTAACTTTGACAGTTGGTCTCCTATTTTTTTATTATGAGTCGTCTTTTTTTCTGTTTGTTAGGTTTGATAAGTATAGTATTTGCCCAAGCGGCAAAACTATCTGATATGTATATTGTCAAGAATTTACCAGATGCAAAATTATATTTTGTGTTTGAGAATAAATTACAAGGTATAAAAAATACGGATTATATTAAATACGATTTAACCTATTGTGATTCAAAAGATTCGGTATCCGTAAAAATGTCTGTTTATCAGAAGAATCTTGGCACTATTGATTCACTTGCATTCTGTAATGGATATGAGCGATGTGTAACAATTCCTTCTCTTTTGTACCAAGAGCAGTCTCGTAAAAAATGGCTGGGAAGATATGACAATATGGTACCATTTAGTTTTATCAATCAAACTTTTAGTAGCACACAGCCTCTTACAATTTACATATATTCTCAAGGAAAAATAACTATGTTTGGTATGCCTAAATCCCAATGGAAAAAATTTAGTCCCAAGATGCAAGATATATTTGAGATGATACGAATAAATAAAAGAAAATAATTTACGAAATGGATACAATATCTGCCTTGTTGCTTTTAATCATTGTTATATTCAGTGTGTATAATATTTGCGTCCTGGCTAAATATGGTATTCCTAATACACTCTCACTTACTTACTATTGGTTTAAGCGTACATGTAGTTCAAAAGGTCTGTTATTTCCCATTTTATTATGTTTGATTTGTGCAATAACCATTCCTATTTGGATTTATGTAGATTGTCAACTGCAATTTGATTTTAGTTGTGTATGGATGGTGTACGCAACATGGTTTGCACTAATGATTGTTTGTTTGACCGCAAGATATAATAAAACCAAAAAACGTTGGAAAATACATTATTCGGCAGCTATTGCAAGTGCAATATTTACATTGAGTTGGATAATAATTAAAGCCAATTTTATTGTATATTATACGGCTATTGTGCTTATTCTTGCATTATGGGCAGCTTATCTTACTAAGACTATTAGAACACATATTATTTATTGGCTTGAATTATCGGCATTCTATTCCATTTTTATTACGTTGTTTATTCTCAACACTTTCTATATTGCAAAATGAAAATACTATGCATCATATTAGCAATCTGGACCAATTACATTGATCACACCTATAAAACAGAGTGTGCCGTTGATGTGAATGCTCCTGCTGAAGTATCTGACTCGATTCTTGCACGGTTTATAAAGGATTTTCAAAGTAGTCCGGATGCTCTATTTGATTGGGCGTTTTCCGGTGTTGGAACACAGGAAGGGGATGATAACGAAAAAAATGCCTTTTTATTGGAATATAAATATACGGAATATATTCCGGAAAAAAATTATGGTAAAATAGTAACCGATATTGTCGTACCAGGAATTACGCGCTTTAAGGATATTACACTAATAGCCAACGTAATAGATGAAAGAAATCAAGTGAGATATAATAGGGGGGTGCTGGCGGATAATGTTCGACTGAAAACTATGCCAAGATGGAGCCGGCACATGGATATTCGTGTATCATACTCTGGAAAATTGATAAAAGAAGGATATGGAAACCTTTTTATTATTCCCGTGGATGAACGACATTCCATTTATTTTATGGATATAAATATACGTTATGGGTGGTTTTTCAATATTTTTGTAACCAGAAAAGTTTATTGTAATTCTGTTGAATGGCGGGTAAATAGATACATGAATAATCTAAAACAAGTTGCTGAAACAACTTACTTAAATGAAAAATAAGAGGGAAATATGTCTTTTCCTAATGATTTTTTTGGGGTCAGCATTGTATTCTAATGCTCAACAATTTGTTTTTCTTCCTCCGACCTCTTTTGATAAAAACGAAGTGGCGCAAGTACCCTCAAAATCAGATTTGGATCGTTTCTTTTATAATATTGCCTCTATGTGGCAAAAGGAAATATCGTCCAATGCGTTGACAGGAGATGCTTTTTGGAATGCCGTGAAAAATGTTTTGTTGGTGTTTTCCAATTCTAATGTGTCGAATCATAACATAATAACTAATACAGAGCGCTTAAGTAGAAAGACGATATATGGGGTTACTAAAAATGCTGTAGAGCAAATAGTTGTATCCTATATGAGTCAGACTCCACATGGTGATTCTATTCAACTCTCGGGTAAAATAATTCTTCCCAAATATGGATGCAATAATCAAATTATTTTGGCTCATCATTACACAATTGGTTCAACCCAAGAAGCACCAAGTCAATCGTATGCTATTGAGGAGATATTTGCAACAAAGGGATATATCGTTATTATGCCGGACTATTTAGGATATGGTGTTTCTGAAAAATACATCCATCCATATTTGGCAAAAACATATACTGCTAAAACGGCAGTAGATTTATTATTGGCAGTTATACCATATTTACAAAATCGTGGTATTTCTATTCAATATGATAAATTAATACTTACCGGGTATTCACAAGGGGCATCTGCCGCTTTGGCAACACAACAATTATTAGAGCAATGTTATGCCGATATTTTTCAAATCGAACATGTTTATATAGGAGCTGGAGCTTACGATCCTGCTGCAACGTATGATTATTATTTGCAAAGTGATAAAACTCATTTTCCATGTGTAATTCCTATGCTATTTATAGGAATGGATTATTATGAAAAATTGAATTTGGATTTTTCGCAGATATTTTTACCTAAATTATTGGATTATTATGAGGAGGGTATTTTGTCAAAAAGAAATGGCATAAATGAAATAAATTATGCTATTGACGAGAAATATATTAGTAGTCTTGTTACGACGTTAGCGCGAGATAAAACAAAATATCCAACTTCTCTTTTCTACAAGAAATTACAAGAAAATAGTGTCACCAACATACACCCACAAGCACCTATTTATATGTTTCACAGTATAGAAGATGATGTGGTACCTTTTATAAATAGTACGTTATTGAAAGATTCGTTAGAAAAAAAACACATTCCAAATATTCAATATGATTTTGGCAAATATGGTTCACATATAAATGCAGGGGTTTTGTTTTTTAGAAAAATATATAATTTTTTGTAATTAGTATAAAAGACACCCATTTGGATGTCTTTTATACTAATCAATTTTCTCGAGTACTACTGCCGAACGAGCAGGTAAATATAGTTTCAACCAGCCCTTTTTCTGCTTTTTATACAGATTGTCAGGCATGGTAAAGTGTTCCACACTGTCATCACTCAATCCAAACCCTGCAAAAATCGTGCTATCCGTGTTCAGAACGACTTTATATTTTCCTTCTTTGGTCAATATGCCATAATCGGAGAAGGATTTTTGTCCGTTCCAGTTGAAGACAAACACCAGTTTACCACGGCGATAAGCCACTACTTGGTCGCCTTCGTTATCCCACAGTTTCTCATCAAAGGGCAGATGCACGCCGTATTTATCGCGGACGGGTTGCAACTTATCTTTCAGCAAGGAAACCATAGCTTTGTCAAAGCGGTTCAGGTCGGCGAAGTAATAATTGGGATTATCCACCAAACTCCACTGCCGGCGAGCATATTTATAACTCCAGCCATTCCCCTCACGCGGGAAGTCTATCCACTCCGGATGACCGAACTCGTTACCCATAAAGGTCAGATAACCGCCGTTGATAGTGGAGGCGGTAGCCAGGCGAATCATCTTGTGCAAAGCGATACCTCTATCTACCATGTAGGTGGAGTGTCCGTGTTCAAAGTGCCAGTACATGTCGGCATCAATCAGACGGAAGATGATGGTCTTGTCGCCCACGAGTGCCTGGTCGTGACTCTCGGCGTAGGAGATGGTCTTCTCGTCCATACGGCGGTTAATCATCTCGTAGTAGATGTGTCCGGCTTTCCAGTCTTCGTCTTTGACTTCCTTGATATATTTAATCCAGAAATCAGGTATTCCCATAGCAAGACGGTAGTCAAAACCTATACCGCCATCTTCCATCGGTTGAGCCAGTCCGGGCATGCCGGAAATGTCTTCAGCAATGGTGATTGCCCACGGCTTAACTTCGTGAATCAGTTTATTGGCAAGGGTCAGGTAGCAGATAGCGTCGCCGTCTTCGTTGCCGTTGAAATACGAGCCGTAACCGTTGAAATCTTCGCCCAGACCGTGACTGAGATACATCATACTCGTCACGCCGTCAAAGCGGAAACCGTCAAAGTCATACGCGTCCAACCAGTATTTGCAATTGCTCAGCAGGAAATGCAGCACTTCCGTTTTGCCGTAGTTGAAGCATAAACTATCCCATGCAGGATGTTCACGTCTCGCGCCCGCGTGAAAATACTGATAAGGTGTGCCGTCAAAATTGCCCAAACCTTCTAATTCGTTCTTAACGGCGTGACTGTGAACAATATCCATGATGACAGCCATGCCGCGACTATGGGCATCAGCGATGAGAGTTTTCAGTTCCTCAGGGGTACCGAATCGCGAAGAGGCGGCAAAGAAATTACTGACATGGTATCCGAAACTGCCGTAATACGGGTGTTCCTGAATAGCCATAATCTGAATGCAGTTATAACCCAAGTCTTGAACACGAGGTAGTACGTTCACGCGGAACTCCTCGTATGTGGATACTTTCTCTTGGTCGCCGCCCATACCGATGTGGCACTCGTAGATAAATAACGGACTCCCCTTTTTCAGACCCTTGAACGCCTTAACTTTGCCTGCCGTCTTACTCGGTTTCTGCTCGGTTTCTGCTCGGTTTCTGCTCGGTTTGTCAAGCCATACTTGCGCTGAAAACAGTTTGGTATTGTCGTCCTGTACAACACGTTGTGCATAACTGGGGATTCGTTCTCCCCATCCGCCTTGCCATTCGATTAACAATTTGAATAACTGTCCGTGTTGCATTTTCTTTTCTGACCAGCGGCCTTCCCACACGCCGTTTTCTATGGGTTGCAGACGCCACTCTTCGGATTTCTCCCAATTATTAAAATCTCCTTTTACATAGATGGCGGTAGCGTTGGGAGCCCACTCGCGCAGTACCCACTCTGTGCCGGTAAAATGAAGTCCGAAATAGAGGTATCCGTTTGCCCATGAACTAAGCGATTGTCCACCGGTCAACTCTTTCTCGCGCTGATGAGCATAGTCCAATCGCCCTTGTAAAGCGTTCTCGTAAGGTTGTAAATATGTATCGTTAGCAACAAGTTTCAACATGGTATGTTCTTTTAGGAAAAGTTATTTGTCGGTCACTCGTGTTTTAACGATTAACTTGCGGTATTGCTTTCCCGGAGCAATTCCTGGACGGTGTGCATCACTTGGAAAGAAGACGGCAAAATGACCTTTAGGAACAACAACCGTTGTTATTTGTCGATCTTTATAAAACTCAACATCTTTGTCTTCATTATATTCAGTTAAGATTTCTTGGCAATCTTCTTGGGCTTTCCACCCCATTTGTTCGTCATCGCCAAGAGGTATCTGAATGTCAATGTAGTCGTGGTGAGCTTCCATTTTGCAGTCTTTTTCGTCTTTTCCTTTAAAATCAAGAATGTTGACGAACATATCATCGCCCATCAATTTAATCTTGCAAGCCGGTAACTCTTCCAAATCGTTGGAGTTGTAAAAATCCATGAACTCGCGGAAATGAGGAACAGCCTCAAAATATAAATCCGCATTCTCTAATTTGTCTAATATCATATATTATATTATTTAATAATGTGCAAAAGTACAACAAAAAATTGAAATGTGCAAGTTTTGAAGGTATTTTGTTAAAATATATTGATTTTATTGGTTTATTTGTAGCCACGATTGATAGTGTTCGCTATTCTCGCCAAAGGTATGTGCCATCATCTGACGTGCTTGTTCGCGAACGCGCTGCTGTTCATTTTCGTCTTGATCCGAACACCAATTGATGATTTGCGCCAAACATCCATCTACGGAAGTACTAATCCAAGGAATAGAAGCCTCGCTATCCGGCTGCCATTCGTCCCATAAATCACGTGCCTGACGACCAAAATCATTAAAAAACCATACATCGCCTTTCTCACACCAGGCAGCTGCTTTATAGTCCAAACATGTCATTAACATAGCGGTGTCGGATGCACTCATTTCTGCACATTGGTCAAGTGCAGAAATAGCCTCATCGGGCTGCCAATGTAATAAATAGTCTTTTGCTTTATCCAAGTATTCATCGGCACTTTGTCCCATTGCAAAGAGGGGAACGAATAACATCAAAAAGGAAAAAATAGTACGATTCATAAGTATAGGTATTAAAATAATTGTTTTAACCAATTTAGGAAATCCGGCATGTTGTCAAAGACGATATTTGCACCGGCGTTGGTAAGATCCTCCTTTGTCAGAATACCCGTATTGACACCGATAGTAAATAGTCCGGCTTCATGTCCTGACCGGATACCCAACGGAGCATTTTCAATAACGCAGCACTCTTCTTTTTTCAGTCCGCTTCTTTGCCAAGCAATCAGGTAAGGTTCTGGGTCCGGTTTGCCTTTTTGCACATCAAAAGCCGTAACCATTTTATCTTTCTCAAAAATATCCGGAAATGTATTTTGAAGTGTGTCAAAAAGAGTTTTTTGCCCACTGCCGGTAACAATCCATATTTGTGTATTTGGTTGATTTTTAATCCATTGTAGTACTTCTATAACACCCTTTATTGGACCTGCGCCGCCTCGACGTTGAAAGGCTGCGGTCTTCTCTTCATAAATAGCCCAAATCTCGTCTTCGGTGGCATTTCGATGCTCTTTTGCCCAAATAGCCTCATGTATGACATCTTGACCGGTGCGCCCCTCGTTTACATAACAATCGTATGCAGAAAAGTGCAAACCATGTCCGGACATGACTTCTTCCCACGCCGCCGAGTGATTCGGCATGGAATCAAACAAAGTACCGTCCATATCAAAAAAATAGGCTTTGAACATTTTTTACAGAATAAACGTGCAAAAGTACTAAAAATTTTGCATATATCCAAAAAAAGTAGTAAATTTGCACCGCAAATTTGCTTAATTTATGGAAATTACATTAATTCTTTTGGCATTTATTGCCGTATTGGGAGGTGCTGTCGTTGTCATTTGGATGATGCGTAAAAATTTTCAGCAGACGTTGGAAAATCAACAGAAAGCCAATGCACAGGCTTTGCAGGTGCAGCATGAGTTGTTTGAAAAATCATTGGCAGAAATGAAAGCGTCTGTCAATGCAACAACTGAAAAAATGCTTAGTTCCACCAAAAACGATTTTAACGAGGCAAGTAGCAAAAAGATTGATGAAATACTGTCTCCGTTTAAAGATCGCCTAAAAGAGATGAAAGAGAGTTTAGATGGCAGTAAGACAAGTCAAGTGGAGATGAAGGTGGCGATGGAACAGCAAATCAAACATCTGCTTGAGCAAACTCAGCTGACAGCGCAGTCGGCGGATGAATTGGCACGTGCTCTAACCCACGATAGCAAATATCAAGGAAATTGGGGCGAAAGGGAATGCCAAGAGTTATTGGAACACCAAGGATTACGGCGAGGGGTCGAATATGACACGCAGGTGGATATCAAATATACTGATGAAATGGGACATGAGCGAAGATTTCAACCTGATTTTGTTCTTCATTTGGATCAGAAAAGAGATGTTATCATTGATAGCAAAGTGTCTCTTACCGCTTTTAAAGATTATTGCAATGCCGAGGACGAAGGAGCACGGCAACTTGCTTTGAAACGACATGTGGAAAGCATGGAAACACACATAAAGGAATTAAGCGACAAAGATTATGCCTCCTATTTGAAAACCGGTCAAACAATGAATTTTGTGATTATGTTCGTGCCGATTACAGGTGCCCTTTGGACAGCCTTGCGAGAAAAACCGGATATGTGGCGGCACGCAATGGATAAACATGTCTATATTGCTGATGAACAGACACTTTTTGCTGCGTTGAGCATTATCAAAATGACTTGGACCAAAGTGGCTCAACTTCAACATCAGGAACAATTATATGCTTTAGCCGATGAAATGATAAAAAGAGTGGGAATGTTCTACGACCACTTCAAAGGTGTAGGAAAAGCCATCAAGAATCTGGAGAATGAGTATGCAGACGCATCAGGCAAGTTGGAAGACAAAGGAACAAGCATTATTGTAACGGCGAATCAGATGGTTAAATTGGGAGCTAAAATAAGTGACAAATACGCTATTCCGGAAATGCTGGACGTAGATGAAATATCCGATGAGTAGATTCAATATACATATTCTTTTTTTCTGTTTGGGTTGGTGTTTTTCATCAACCTTATTGGCGGAGTCATGGGTTACCATCCACTCTTCTGTCGCAGGAACCGAAGTAATGGTAGATGAAGATGATGGTTTACCCATAAAGGGGAAACAAATATGTGTTTCTGTGGATCCGGGTTTACATGTCATTATGGTTAACAAGGTGGGGTATAGACCATTTGTGGATACAGTGACGGCAAAAGAGGGAACGAATCAGGTGCTTAATGTGTGGTTGGAGCCACAAGACACGAAAGTAAGTAAGCGCACGACAAAATTTACGCGTCGGGTATGGGACTATCAAATGGCAAATGATAAATTTGATATTTGTTGGTTTAGTGTAGGTGCAGGTCTGGGCACTGGAGCCACTATGCACGCCTCTTTGTTTGATATGCGTTATGCTTTGTTTGAAATAGATCCTTGCGTGTGGGGATTTAATGCACCGTTCTATAATGATGTATCGCATGTTCAGACACGTTGGCTGGTGCATCCCCGTGACCATCGTTCAGAAGTGGGGCTATATGAAATGGCGATTCCTTCTCAAGGCATACAATTCTTTTACACCCCGATGGTTGGTGTGCATTTACCTATATTCAATTCTTTGGCCGTCGTTCTTAGTGCTGGGCCGCAAATCAGTTGGACAAAAATAGTTTGGCGTGAAGAAATTAGAGAATTGCCAACGAGTTATGGATATTCTTTTACAAAGAAAGATTTTCCCAAAACAGGTTATCAATTCGATCCGGTGTGGTTTAGTTTACAGATAGGCTGTTTATTTAGGGGTGTGAATTCCGATTTACTAACTTATTTTCGCTACCAAGATGGCTTTTTTGCTGGAATAGAGATGCGTTTTTGACATATTTTGGCGTAAAAAGTTATTTTTTCCGATAAAAATTTGTATATATGAGAAAAAAGCTGTACCTTTGCACCGAAAACAAATAAATTTTCATAGTTAAGGTTTAGGTTTAATGGCATCAGGAGGCTGTGAAGTTTCCTGATGTTTTTAACAAAACCACCTCGGCTATGTTTTTTTTGTTATTATGAAAGAAGACGAAAAAAACACAAAATGGATTCCGGATGTGACAAACACGGAAGAAATAAAAAAGGCCATTATTTGGTCTGAGATATTGCAACGCAAATATTAAAATCTATTTATATGGCAACAACGTACATGACCGCTGAAGGTCTACAAAAACTGAAAGAAGAATTGCAGTTTCTTGAGGGAATAGAACGCCCTCGAGTTATCGCTGCTATTGCAGAGGCCCGAGACAAAGGTGACTTGAGTGAAAATGCTGAGTATGATGCAGCAAAAGAAGAGCAGGGACATCTTGAAAGTAAGATTGCTATGCTCAAAGGTAAAATCATGGAGGCTCGTATTATTGACGAAAGCACCATTAAAACGGACGAAGTGCAGATATTAACCAAAGTTCGTGTGAAAAACAAAAATAATGGTCAAGAGAAAGTTTATCAATTAGTTACGGAGGGAGAAGCCAATATCTTAGAGGGAAAAATAGCTGTTACGACTCCAATCGCTAAAGGTTTACTCGGAAAGAAAGTTGGCGAAACAGCTTGTGTCAATGTTCCTGCCGGAACAATCGAATTTGAAATCTTGGAAATTAGCCTATAAATAGTATGACTCTCTTTTCGCGTATAATAAAAGGTGATATCCCCAGTTACAAAGTTGCTGAGGACGATAAATATTATGCTTTTTTGGACATCAATCCTTTGCAAGAAGGACATACATTGGTAGTACCAAAACTTGAAGAACCGGAAGCGGATTACATTTTTGATTTGAATGATGAAACGTTGTCGGGTTTGATAGTGTTTTGCAAAAAAGTAGCAGCAGGTATCAAAAAAGCTACCAATTGCAAACGAGTTGGCGTGGCTGTTTTAGGTATGGAAGTTAATCATGTACATGTGCATCTTGTTCCGTTGAACAAGGAGAAAGATATGATTTTTACCAATCCTAAATTGGAATTAGATAGCGAGAAAATGTGTACTATCGCAAACTCGATTGCTGAAGCCATTGAGAATCTGTAAATTTAGTTTACTAAGACAATGAAAACACGTATTGAAAGCGATTTGATTGGTGAAAAAGAAATTCCTCTTGAGGCGTTGTATGGTGTGCAGACGCTTCGTGGATTGGAGAATTTCCCGATTTCGAAGTTCAAACTTAAGGACTATCCATTGTTTATCAATGGATTAGCATATACTAAATTGGGTGCCGCTATGGCGAACCACGACCTGGGACTCTTGACGGATGAGCAATTTACTGCTATTGAGCAGGCTTGTCAGGAAATTCTTGCAGGGAAGTGGCATGATCAATTCCCCATTGATATGATTCAAGGTGGAGCCGGTACAACCACAAACATGAATGCTAACGAGGTTATTGCTAATCGTGCCCTGCAAATTATGGGATATGAGCCGGGAGATTACAAATACTGTTCTCCTAATGACCACGTTAACTGTTCGCAGTCCACGAATGATGCATATCCAACCGCTATTCATCTTGGATTATATGCCACCCATTTAGATTTCCTTAAACACTACGAGATGTTAATTACTGCTTTTGATAAAAAAGCAACTGAATTTAAGGACATTCTCAAAATGGGGCGGACGCAACTTGAAGATGCTGTGCCAATGACATTGGGACAAACTTTTGGTGCCTTTGCGTCTATTCTGAAAGATGAAATAAAGCATCTTAATGCTGCTGCCGCAGAGTTCCTGACAATCAATATGGGAGCTACTGCAATTGGAACCGGAATTTGTTCAGAACCCGGTTATGCCGAATTATGTGCAAAATATCTGGCCAAAATAACAGGTTGGCATATCCGATTGGCTGATAATTTGGTGGCTGCCACATCAGATACCAGTTGCATGGTAACTTATTCTTCTGTTTTGCGTTGTATCGCGACCAAAATGAATAAGATCTGTAATGACTTGCGTTTGTTGGGTTCCGGTCCTAAATGTGGGTTACATGAATTAGACCTTCCGGCACGCCAACCGGGTAGTTCCATTATGCCGGGTAAGGTTAATCCTGTTATTCCGGAAGTTATGAACCAAATCTGTTACAAAGTGATTGGAAACGATGTGTGCGTGGCTATGTGTAATGAAGCTGCCCAAATGGAGCTGAATGCAATGGAGCCGACAATGGCACAATGCTGCTTTGAAAGTTGTGAGATTTTGATGAACGGGTTTGATGTATTGCGCCAATATTGCGTAGATGGTATCAAGGCAGATAAAGAACGTTGTGAAAATTATATAAAAGGTAGTATCGGTATTGTTACGGCTCTTAACCCAATCATAGGTTATAAAAACTCCACTAAAATAGCCAAAGATGCATTGGCTTCGGGTATTGGGGTCTATGATTTGGTATTGGAAAATGGAATTTTGACCAAGGAAGAGTTAGATACTATTTTGGCACCGGAAAATATGATTAAGCCTGTTAAATTGAACATTAAACCACGTCGATGAAGCTGGTCTTTGCTACCAATAATATGCATAAATTGGAGGAGGTACGCGGAATACTTCCGTCCGTTTTTCAAATCATATCATTGAGTGAATTGGGCTGTACGGATGAGATAGAAGAAACGGGGCAAACGCTCGAAGATAATTCACTCATTAAGGCGCAATATATTTGGAACAGATATCATGTGGATTGTTTCGCAGATGATACAGGTTTGGAAATAGAAGCGTTGAATGGGCAGCCGGGTGTTTATACTGCTCGTTGGGCAGGGGTGGAACATGATGATGCCGCTAACCGACAAAAAGCACTGAAGCAGATGCAGGGAGTAAGCAACCGCCGTGCAAGATTTCGAACGGTTGTTACCTTAATTAGAAATGGTCAGGTGCAGCAAGTAGAGGGTGTCGTTTGGGGAATGATTGCCACTGCAGAACATGGACAGGGAGGTTTTGGGTATGATCCGTTATTTATTCCTGATGGCTATGACAAAACATTTGCAGAATTGCCTCAAACGGTTAAAAATACTATTAGTCATCGTGCACGGGCAATGCAAAATCTTAAACAATTACTTGTATGAATAAGTGGCTGAATATTCTTTTTCTTTCGATAGTCAGTTACCCGATGTGGGCTATTGACGCTCAGATGTATGCTTGGCATTCACACTTGGCTTATGGTGAAGTCCGTCAAGTTGTAGATGCTGGAGATGTAATATATGGTTTGGCAGGTAAAGCTTTGTTCGCTGTAGATAAAGCATCGGAAGAACGGCGTACTTTTTCCAAACAAGATGGTTTAAACGGTGCAGATATTGCACAAATCGGATATGATGAATTGTCGCGCACGCTGATAATAGCTTATTCCGACGGATTGATTGATATGATAAAGGATGGTGCTATTATACCAATGACCGATTTGCAGCAAAAAGATATGGCGTATTCTAAAGAAGCAAATAAGTTATTGGTGGTTGACGGAAATGCTTATATGGCAATGCCATTCGGCGTTATGGTTGTGGATATTAAAAATCGATTGATAAAAGATACATATTACATAGGAGATAAGAGTTCGGCTGTGAACGTGCTGGACGTGGCGTTAAGTGCGGATTCTATTTTTGCCATTTCGTCTGATTCTTTATATTCGGCTTCTAAAAATGCTAATTTGCTCAATTATGGCGAGTGGAACAGAGTAGGAAAAATATCTGCATCGAAAGCATATACTTCTATTGCCGTTTGGAGAAATGAATTGTTTGCAGTGGCAGAAAATATGTTTGTTCATCGGAATAATGGAAGTTGGATAAGTGAGCACCCTGATTGGCAGTTTGTTGGAATCAAAACAAATCAGGATAAATTATTCGTCTTGGCAGCGGGTACGGATATTTATTATTTAGATGATAGTTTTTCCATTAGGGCTATTCCGGTGTCTTATGCAGTGAGAGATATTTGTCAAGATGGAAATATTTATTGGTTAGCCACTCCGGAAGATGGAATCGTGCGTTTTTTGATTTCTGAAGGCACTCAATCTTTCAAGATAAACGGACCGGCGGAAAATTATCCATATCGGATGCGTATAGTTAATGGTAATTTGATTATGGTTCCGGGAGGATATTATGTTTCTTCTACAAGTCATTATGGAACAATCTCAATATACAACAATGATAGTTGGATGTGTTGGAGCACCGCTGAACTGAACAAAGTAACACAAAACGACATTATTAATCTTTCGGATTGTATTATAGATCCGAAAGATGCGAACCATTTTTTTGTCGGGAGTCTTGGCCGTGGCTTGATAGAGTTTAGAAATAATCAATTTTATAAGTATTATCTTGGTAACAATAGTTTTTTGGATAGTATTGATTCACCGGCATTCGCCTATACATGGGTGGATGCATTTGCTTATGATAGTGACGACAATTTATGGATGCTGAATATTTCCCATAAAAGAAATATAAAAATCTTAAAGCGAGATGGCTCTTGGGTTGCATTGGATTATCAGGCAGCGAATGAAATGGAACGTGCGAGAGATCTGTTGATATGGAATCAGAATGAGAATATCAAAATAATTTCTTGTAATCACAAAAAAATAGGTATTTGTATGCTGGATGACAACGGCACGCTTTCCCAACCTGATGATGACAAATGTGTTTTAGTGACGACCTTTGTGGACCAAGATAATAATTCTATCATTCTTGATGGTATATATAGCATTGCCCAAACCAAGGAGGGGGCATTGTGGATAGGAACTGGTGCCGGTATTGTTGTTATTGACAACCCGAGTGAATTGTTTACCGGCAATGCTTGTCGCAAAATCAAGATACCACGCAATGACGGCACCAATTTGGCGGATTACTTGTTGAATACGGAACAGATAAATGCCATTGCTGTTGATGGTGCAAATAGAAAATGGATTGGCACAGCAGGGTCAGGTCTGTATCTCATTTCCGAAGACGGACAGGAAACCATAGAACATTTTACCGCAGATAATTCGCCTTTGCTGAGTGATGAAATAATCAGTTTGGCTATTGAGCCGATTTCGGGTAAGGTGTTTATCGGTACAAGTAAAGGGTTGATGTCTTACCAAAGCGATGCTGCTTCGCCGTTTGAGGACTACTCTTCTGTGTATGCCTATCCCAACCCTGTCCGTCCTGATTATGAGGGAGTGATTACGATTACCGGTTTAATGGATGAAACGGAAGTACATATCGTAGATAATGCAGGCAATCTCGTTTGCCAAACTCATTCTTACGGTGGTACTGCTGTTTGGGACGGCAAAACAGCAGACGGCCATCGAGTCGCAAGTGGCGTGTATAGCGTACTATGCAACGAGGCAACCGACAACAAACATGCTGTTGTAAAAATCTTGTTGATGCATTAGTGTGTTGATTTTATGACAAATCTCATATCTACGAGTAAGGTTAATCAGTTACTATGTGAGGAAGATCGGCAAAAGATTAAGAGTAGTAATTGTTTTGATTTTCTACGTTATTTATTTGCCATTTCTCTAATTGTTGCACACTATTGCACATTGACAGATATTGAACAATTCTGGTTTATATCAGGAGGAATGCGTGTAAAGGCGTTCTTTGTTATTACCGGTTTTTTGGTGTCGTTTAGTTTTATAAGTCGATATGGTGATATGAAGACTTATTTTCTCAAACGTGTAATGCGAATAATTCCCGCTTATCTATGTACTATTTTGTTCTGCTTTGTAATAGGTGCTTGTATGTCTTCTTTGCCTTGGCAAGAATTCTTTGCATTAGGGCAAACTTGGAAGTATTTGATAACTAACCTTTGTATGCAGAATTGGTTTCAACCGGATCTTCCGGGAGTGTTTCTCTCCAATTTTATGACTGCTGTCAATGGTTCCCTTTGGTCCATGAAATTTGAAGTGTTATTCTATGTACTGGTACCGATTCTCTTCTATATTATTGCAAAATATTCAAAAACAAGAGTTTTACCAATTTTTGTTATCGGAATTATAATAATTAACAGTGTACCATGTATGCCGATACAGTGTCGGTATTTTACTTATTTTTTCGTCGGAATAGTGGGCTTATTGGTATTTACGAAATTTTATAAGTATATTTGGTACATTTTATTGGTTTCAGCTGGGGTAGTAATCTGTGTCCGTTTTGTGGATAATGTATGGGTCAATAGGTGTTTTACGGCATTGGAACCATTTCTGTTCGGTGCAATTTTATTAGGAGCGGCATATTCATTTACATTTTTGAAGATTTTCCGCAAGTGTGCTAATATAACGTATGGATTGTACTTGTATCATTTTCCGGTGATACAAGTGCTTATTAATATCGGTCTGGCAAAATACAACTTATGGTTGTGCTTTGTTGTTGCATTGGCTATAACATGGATTTTAGCCAATCTCTCATGGTTCTTCATCGAAAAACCACTGATTGAAAAATATAAGTAAGGCTACCCCCGAATCAGTCGTAAAAACTCCTCTCGTGTCTCAGGACGATTGAAAGCACCGGTGAAATCCGATGTGGTAGTTACGCTATGTTGTTTTTGTACGCCACGCATCTGCATACAGAGGTGTTCGGCTTCTATTACTACCATAACTCCTAACGGATTCAATGTTCGTTGAATACATTCTTTGATTTGTGTAGTCATACGTTCTTGTATCTGCAATCGCCGTGCATATACATCTACCACGCGGGCAATCTTACTCAGCCCGGTCACTTTACCATTGGGGATATATGCAATATGTGCTTTGCCAAAAAATGGCAACAGATGATGTTCGCACAGGGAATAGAAATCAATATCTTTTACCACTACCATTTGGCGATAATCTTCTTCAAATAATGCCGATTGTAAGATGGCATCAGGATCCTCGTTGTACCCCTTGGTCAAAAACTGCATAGCTTCGCCTATCCGTTCGGGAGTCCGTTGTAATCCGTCTCGAGAATTATCTTCGCCAATCAGCGCAATTACATCGCGCATCTTATCTGCGATAGCTGTGGTTAACTCGGTAGTCGGATGAAAATCTTGCATATTCATTTCTTCACGGTAATAATATCTCGAACGGCGTATGACTCTGCCTGTAATTCCGGAAATTGTTGGACTAATTCATTGCGGTAAGCTTTTGCTTCCTCCAATGTTTGGAAATTACCGATACGAACCTTCCAAAATGGTTGAATAAAGTTGATATAGATAGGTTCGCTTATTTCGTTTTCCAAAGTTTTCTTCAATGCCTCTGCCTCTTGCTTAGCTACTAACTGGCTATTGGATGAATAAATCTGGACACGCCATCCGTCCATTTCTATTTCTCCGCGCACACGTCCGTTCCAATGGTCTTCCATCAACTGTGTAAGGCAAGAATCCTGATGAATAGTGGCATTGGACATGGCATTAAACAAACCGATTGGTTCTATACTGTTATCCACGTCTTGTGCCCGAACTGTAACTATGGTTGTGACAATAACTGTCAGAACCACGGCAGAGGCTATAATATAAATCTTTTTCATGATATTAATATTGGAACGAACTGCCGCCGACAAACTCCCGTAGGAAGGACGTGGGTGGTATTTCTTTTTCCGGTACAGGTTCAAAATAACTTAATTCTTTCAGCAGGCGATGTGCATCGGTATATTCATCTATGTATTTTGGCACTTCGTCCAAGATTGGTTCTGCATGACGTTTTAATACGGCCAATTCAAAAAGTAGTGCGGAATTAAACATGGCGTCTGCCTCTTCCTGATAGGGATATATCCATCGTTCTTCTCCTCGGCGTACACTTTCGCAGCGGGCAATTGTTTCGCGTGGTGAATAACCGCGGTAAATATAGTCTCGAATGATACGACGTATCAATCGAATATCTGCCGTTGGAATCCAGTTGTGATTATCTAAATTAACTGTTGTCAGTGCGTTAACAAAGATTTTGAAAGTCTCCTCAGACGGAATATCTTTGGTCAATTCCGGGTTTAAGGCATGCAATCCCTCCAAGATACATATCTGATCCGGTTGCAATTGAAGTTTGTTTCCCCGCCATTCACGTTTGCCTGTTTCAAAGTTGTAGAATGGAAGTTCTATTTCTTCTCCGTTTAATAGCTGTTGCATTTGTTTTTGGAACAACTCCAAATCCAATGCGTGCAAATGCTCAAAATCCCATTCTCCGTTTTCATCTTTTGGGGTGTCTTCTCGATTGACAAAATAGTTATCCATAGATACCACAACAGGTTGAATACCATTCACCATCAGTTGTATTCTTAAACGCATTGAAAAGGTTGTTTTTCCCGATGAACTGGGACCGGATATAAGTACCAATTTAGGACGATGAGTGCACGAGGCTATCTGGTCGGCAATCTGGGCAACTTTCTTTTCGTGCAAGGCCTCGCTCACTTTAATCATCTCAAACGAGCGATTATCTTTGCATGCCTTGTTAAATTCACCCACATTGTGAATATGAATCAGCCTGTTCCATGTTTTGAATTCCCGGAAGATATTAAACATCTTATCTTGAGATACTACATCTTCCAGTTTCACAGGATCTTTTCGGCAGGGGATACGTAACAGCATATCGTCGTAATAGGGCTCCAACTCAAATATATTAAGGTAGCCGCTTGACGGCATTAAAGCTCCGGTATAGTAATCGATATATTCTCCCATTCTATAATAGCGGCAATACGGATTACCGAGCGTCTCAAACAGTGTTGTTTCTCCTTCGTGCCTTTCTTTGAATAGCCTGATTACTTCTTTTGTTTGTTTCTCTTCTGTCACGATGGGTCTGTCTTCTGCTATGATAAGTTTCATACGGTCCTTGATAGATTGAATGAAAGCTTTATCAATCGTTATTTTGCTGCCCTTACGGTCTCTGACGGTGCAGAAATATCCTTTTGAAATAGGGTGTTCTACGCGTAAGTCATAGTCTTCATTTAGTTCTTTGATAGCGCATGACATCACCAGCATCAATGTTCTGACATAGCAACGCATTCCTCCGGACGATGAAGTGTCTAAAAACTCAATATCTTTGGGTTTGTATATTAAAAAATTCAGATTTTGTAGTTTATAATTAACGCGTGCGGCAACGATAGGATATTTTAATTGTATTCCTATCTGTTTATATAGTTCCAATAAGGATGTGCCACAGGGAATTTCGTAATATGTACGATTATTTTTACAAAATATGCGAACAGTACCTAACATGATTATGCAAAGTCAATAATATGGTGAATGGATATAATTCCGATAATTTCTTCTGAATCCGGTTTTTCGGTGACGGCTAAAGTAGTGATATTATACTTGTCCATAATGGCCAAAGCATCGGTCAAAAGGGCATCTTGACCTATTTTCTTATAGGACGGAGTCATAATATCTTTAGCCGTAATATGTAGGTCATTGTATTTTTGGATAGCACGCCGTAGGTCGCCGTCTGTAATGATACCAATGCACGTATTCTGTTCATACACCATCGTTATTCCAAGGTGCTTGTCACTCATTTCGCACACTAAATCTCTGAACGGCGTATAGATTTGAACTTTTGGCACCTTGGTCGTCATATAATTTTTGACGCGTCCAAGTAATTTGCGCCCTAATGCTCCTCCGGGGTGGTAAATGGCAAAGTTTTCTGCTTTGAACTGGCGTTTTTCCATCAGACACACCATCAAGGCATCGCCCATCAGTAATGCTGCTGTAGTGCTTGTGGTCGGCGCTAAACCCAGTGGACACACTTCTTTTTCGATATGAACGGGTAATACTTCGTCGCAGCCTTTGGCTAATGGCGAAGATGAGTCTCCTGTCATGGCAATCAAGGTGCATCCTATCTTGCGAAGCGGATCAATCACATTCAGTATCTCGTTGGTTGAACCGCTGTTGCTTACCAACATCACCACATCTTCTTTATTTATCATACCCAGGTCTCCATGAACGGCCTCTGCGGCGTTTACAAAAATAGCCGAGGTGCCGGTGGATGCCATGGACGAGGCCATCTTATGACCAATAATTCCGGTCTTTCCGATACCCATTACCACCAATTTGCCTGTGCATGCATAGATAAGGTCCACAACGTGGTCAAAATGGTTGTCAAGGGTGTCTTTTAGACGCTTAAATTCATCGATTTCTTCGTCAAAAATTATTTTAGCGCGTTCCGAGTATATCATATTGTTTTGCTTCAATCAATATGTTTTTTATATCACTTAATTTGACTTGGTTGGCGGCATCCGATATGGCTTGATCCGGATTGGGGTGTGTTTCCATAAATATGCCATCTACACCAACTGCTAATGCGGCTCTCATTAAATGAGGAACCATGTCTCTATTGCCTCCTGTTACGCCGGCAGCCGTGGACGGTTGTTGCACGCTGTGTGTTGCATCAAAGATAATAGGACACCCAAATTGGCGCATTTCCACCAAACTGGTCATATCCACCACCAAACGTCCATAACCGAAACTGCTACCTCTCTCGGTCAACCAAATAGAGTCTTTACTCCTTATTCCTTCAGAGGATTGGTCTATCTTCTCTATCGCCCCTTTCATGTCCCACGGAGCCATAAATTGACCTTTTTTGATATTAACGGTTTTTTTAGTTTTGGCTGCGGCTTGTAATAGGTCTGTCTGCCGACTCAAAAAGGCTGGTATTTGCAGCACATCTGCTACTTCCGATACCGGCTGACATTGCCAACTCTCATGTACATCGGTTAGAATAGGTAGTCCGAAGGCCTTTTTCACTTCGGATAGGATTTTCAATCCCTCTTCTATTCCGATGCCTCGTGCACTCATACTTGTGCGGTTGGCCTTGTCATACGATGATTTGAAATACAGACGTATATTTAACTCCTCGCACACCTTTTTCAGGGTCTCGGCAGTCTGCATTACCATGTCTCTATTTTCAATGGCGCACGGCCCGGCAATTAAGAACATACTTTATACGTTTCTTTTATTTCTTTACGTTATATACACGTATCCAATCCACCTCTAATTTACCTTCGCTTACGCGGGTATTTTCGAATTGGAAGGAATAAAGGTGCAGGTATAATTTCTCTCCTTTCGGAATTAAATTCTTGGTGCGGTAAACCTCTAAGTTGTTGACGAACCATACGATTTCGTCGTTCTGCCACGATACGGTAAAAATGGTATAAGGAATGGGTTGCAGTCCGTCTAACATCTTTAGGTTTTTGTCATGTTTCAGGCTGTCTTTTACACCGCAATATAGTTTCAATCCGGTATAGTCAAATACGGAAATAAAAGGCACATGGTTACGGCTACGCAGATACACACCGTGATTTAAACGTCCGCGGCAGCGGCATTTTACTTGTACTACACTTCCTTCTGTTATTTCAACAGCGTCTGTGTATAAGGCATCTGATGAGTAGCTGAATTTCTTCATGAACATACCTTTGCCGGCTTCCCATGCACGACCTTCGCACTCTTCTTTTAACGTCTTAATGGTAAGTATACTGTTGGCTGTTTCTACGTTGCGGCCGTTACAGTAAGCCTGTACCTCATTGCCGTATGAGTGATCGTTGATGAAGGTGTTGTTAGGATAAATAAATCCGGGTTTCCATGCAGAGTTTTTCAGTCCGAACCATTCGAAGTCGTCATTGAAAGCCAAATCAAATTGTTCCCAACGTTTTACGGATTCAACATTCATATTTTGGAAAAATACAATGTCGGCGTTTTGTTTCAGTTCATTGTAGCGAGCTTCTGTTTGGCCGTCTTCGCTTTCTTCCCAACGTTTGGGATTTTTCCAGTAAGCGTTACGTTGTTGGAAGTCGGCACTTTCCACAATACCTTTTAACTCCAAGTAGCGTTGAACGCTCATACGACCTTCTTCTTTGCCTTCGCGTAAGTAGGTACGGACGTATTTATCTTTGCAAATCTTTGCAAATTCAGCCATGGTCATGCCTTCCTTCGTTTTTTTGTAAACGGCTTTTTGTATCTCCTTTTTCTTGGTTTGGAAATCAGGAGCACAAACTTTGGCTTCCAAAGCCTTAAATTCTTTTAACTCGTCACTCTTTTCTACCAAACGATAGCGTTTAGCGTTAACGGATACTTGATTAAGAGTTTCCTCAAACTTAGGTGTGGTGACCAACTTACCGCGCACAAGCGCTTTTAAAAAGAACAGATTCATATTAGTTAAATTTAATGATTTTTATACCTTAAAAAGTGTGAATAATTCGCTTAGCGACTCGACGAAAATAGGCTTGTAAAACTCTTCTGCAGGTAAAAAGCCCAATTCTTTCATGTGTGCCACTTCTGCGAACAGGCAGTCGTAATAACCGCGATAATTAACAACATATACTTTTTTGCGATGTTCGCTTACGGTGCCGCTGGCTATCACGTCAAACAACTCGTCTAAAGTACCATAACTGCCCGGAAGAACAATAAAGCAGTCTGCTATCTTTCGCATACTTTGTTTGCGTTCTGCCATACTCTGCACCTCAATCAACTCGTCGCAGTTGGTTGCCAATCGCCCGGCTTTTTTTATAGTTGGGGGAATAACGCCGATTATTTTTTGGTCTGCTTGCTTGGCTTTTTGGAAAGCGTTTGATACACGCGACATCAAACCGCCTGTGGCACCGCCATAGACTAAATGATGACCTTCCTTAGCAAGCCATTCCCCTAATTCGTCTCCCATAAGTTTGTACTCCTCTGGAATAGAATCTTTGGCCGAACAATAAACAGCAACGTTCATATCTTATGCATCTATATTGGCGTATGTGGCGTTTTCTTCGATAAATTCGCGACGTGGAGCCACATCGTCACCCATCAGCATGGCAATAGTACGGTCTGCTTCTGCTGCATTTTCTATGGTGACTTGTTTCAGCATTCGGCGTTCCGGGTCCATTGTGGTTTCCCATAGTTGCTCATCGCTCATTTCACCCAAACCTTTGTAGCGTTGCGTCTTGATTTGTTTCTCGTCGCCGCCCCCATAGGTCATAATGAAATCATGACGTTGTTGGTCATTCCAGCAGTACTCGGAGTGACTGCCTTTGGAGCACATATACAATGGAGCCATGGCTATGTAGAGGTGACCTTGTTCAATCACTTCTTTCATGTGACGGAAGAACAGCGTCATAATCAAGGTGGCAATATGTGCACCATCTACATCGGCATCGGCCATGATGATAACCTTGTGATAACGTATCTTGCTCAGGTTCAGTGCTTTGGGGTCATCTTCCGTGCCGAATGTAATGCCGAGTGCAGTGAAGATATTTCTCACTTCTTCGCTCTCGAACACTTTGTGCTCCATCGCTTTCTCCACGTTCAGAATCTTACCTCTCAGGGGTAGGATAGCTTGGTGCAGACGATCACGACCGGTCTTGGCTGTACCGCCGGCACTATCTCCCTCCACAAGGAACAACTCGCATTCGGCAGGGTCTTTGCTGGCGCAGTCCGCCAGTTTACCGGGCAATCCGCCGCCGCTTAGGGGCGATTTACGCAACACGCTCTGACGGGCGTTTCGTGCGGCAATACGGGCTTGCGCCGCCAAGATAACTTTCTCAACAATACGTTTGGCATCGTCCGGGTGCTCTTCCAAGTAGTTGGTCAGGGCTTCGCCTACGGCACTGCTGACCATACCGGCAACTTCCGAGTTCCCAAGTTTGGTCTTGGTCTGACCTTCAAATTGGGGTTCTGCCACTTTCACACTGATGACGGCTGTCAATCCTTCACGAAAATCGTTCGGGTCAATGGTGGCATTGCCGTCTTTGTCTTTCAGTTTGGCTTTCTCTAATAATTTACTTTCTTCTGCATATTTTTTCATCACACGAGTCAATGCGGCACGGAATCCGGCCACATGAGTACCGCCTTCTATCGTGTTGATGTTGTTGACGTATGAATGAACGTTTTCGTTGAAGTCGCTATTGTAAATCATGGCCACCTCTACAGGTGTACCGTATTTCTCCGTGTTCAGGTGAATAACATCGCTGATCAGAGGCATGCGTGTCTGGTCGATATAGCGTACAAATTCGCTCAGACCCTTTTCGGAGTAGAACACCTCTTTTTTCTCTGCGTTGCGTTTGTCTTTCAGAATAATTCTGATACCGGCATTCAGGAATGCCAATTCGCGCATACGGTTAGCCAAGATATCCCATACATACACCGTTTCCGTGAAAATGCTGTCATCGGGGAAGAAGTGCACAAATGTACCGGTCTTACCTTGTTCCCAGTTGCCTTCAGCGTCTGCTATGTCCATGTTGTGTACGGGAGCCAAAGGTTTGCCCTTTTCATAATCCTGTGTGAATAGTTTGTCGTCACGATACACTTCCACGTGCATCTTTTTGCTTAAGGCGTTTACGCAACTCACACCTACACCGTGCAGACCGCCACTCACTTTGTAACTGCTCTTGTTGAATTTACCGCCGGCGTGCAATACGGTCATTACCACTTCCAAGGCACTTCGGTGCTCTTTTGGGTGCATATCCACGGGGATACCACGACCGTTGTCTTGAACAGTGATGGAGTTGTCTTCATTGATGTGAACGGCTATCTCGTTGCAGAACCCTGCCAGAGCCTCATCAATGGAGTTGTCAACCACCTCATAAACCAAATGGTGCAAACCTTTCTGCGAGATGTCACCAATGTACATTGCAGGCCGTTTTCGCACCGCCTCTAATCCTTCAAGCACTTGAATACTTGAACCATCATACTTTTCTTGTTGTTCTTCCATATAACTAATTTTGTTGTTTTATTTCGTTTGTTTTTAATACAATATGGAACGCGCCCACGCGCACACGCATAAGAATTTGCAAAATTACAAAAAAAAAACGATATATGCAAATGTTTTCGTGTTTTTGTTATAAATGTGTTGATTTTTGCACTTGCTAAACTTGCTCAACCCGCTAAACCTGCTCAACTCGTTAAACCTGCTCACCACGTATCTTTAATATGTGATTAGTATGTGATTAATATGTGATTAGTATGTGATTAATATGTTATTAGTATGTGATTAATATGTGATTAAGGACTGATGGCGCCAACGTAATCCTCATAATATGCTCCTTGGGGGAGCAAATATATGAGAAATATTTGCGTACGTCAAAAAAAAATCGTATCTTTGTACCCTAAACATTGTGTATCTATGAAAAATAGCCGTAAATTTGGAGTCATTATTATTGTCTTCTGTTTGGTTGGGGTTGTCGTCGTTACCGGTTTGAATTGTTGGTTGACTGTCTTGGTGCGTCATCAATTGAATACGCAAATAGCAGTGGCTGACTCTGTCCGCATTAGTTATGGTGATGTAAAATTGTCCATTTCATCGGGAAAAGCATACATCAAAGATGTGTATTTCTGTTCGGACACCTTGCCGTTTAATGATTCGGCGCGTCAGGTTGTTGAGGCTAAAGTGGGCGTTCTCTCTTTGGATGGCATTAATTATTACGATTGGTTAGTGCATCGCCAATTGCATTTGAAAGGCTTGTCCATTAAGGAGCCTTCGGTTAGGACACGCTTTCTTCATACACTTGACCAAAACAGAGGGGGCGATTTGCGGGATCAGATGATGCAGGATCGTCTCCAGCGTTTGGAGGCTATCATGAATATCGTGCGAATTTTCTTGGACGATGCCGTTATCAGTCGTATTTCTATTGAAGATGCCAATATCGAGGCAGCAGCTTATAATGACTCGCTTCGTGTTTGTGTTCCTCATTTTGATATGAGTGTGTATGATTTGGGCTATAATATCAAAGACAAATTGTTGCATTATAACGACTCTGTTTTCCATTTCATGTTCAAGGATGTTGATGTCTTTGTCCCCGAAGCAAATCTTACGCTTAAAGTGGATTGTATCTCAGCGGAACCGAATGGCGTGATGGAAATCAATAATGTGCAGATTCATACTGTTTTAGATTCGCTCCGGCAGGAGTTCTTGTTCGCAGGAGTGGACTGTGTTTATGTTGGAGGTTTTGATGCCGGCAAGTTTAATATGGTGAAGGAACTGGAAATCAAGAATATCCATTTATATCACCCATTTGCTACTTTGTGTGTGAACGAGACTGCTGACCAGAAGGAACGTTCTCGGCGTTCAACAAAAAAATCTTTCGATGAAGTGGATAATAAATTGCTTCAGACCAATATGGATTTGGCAATGGAGTTTATCACGGGGTTGGATGTCGATACGCTTTGTGTACATAATGCATCTTTATCGGTCGGTTCGGTGACAACGGATTTTCAGGTTCATGCGGACAGTTTGTCTTTTACATTTTATGGCTTAGGATATAGTCTGATAGACGAAATACCGTATCATTATAATGATTCCGTTTATGATTTTTCTTTGGGTCTTGTTGATGTGATTACGCCGGATAGTTTGGTGGCGATTACGGCTTCTGATATACGCTATGACGATAGTGGTGTTTTCTCGATGAATAGGACACATATTCATCATTTGGTCGATCGCTGGCAATTGACACATTATATGAACGACCAGCCTGTTTCGTGGATTGATTTGGTGGTTAATTCCGTGCATACGTCGTCTAAGAATATCGTTAAGGAGGCTTTTACTTTGACCGATGGCTTTTTCTTGGATACTTTGTCGGTGGATATTGAGTCCTTGTCGGTCTTCCGTGACGTTCGATTAAAACCAACTGAGCCATATCGTTTGCCACAAACCTATTTCTTGGGTTTGGACTACCCGTTCATTATCAATCATCTTGATGCCACCGTTCGTGATACGCATATTGAGTTGGCAATTACGGATAAAGACCCGGGCGTGCTGAATCTGGGCACGATGAATCTGCAGGTTAGTAATGTTACTGCCATACCGGATTCGACAATTCGTCTCTTGGCGCATTGTCATATCGGGACTGGAACGGCGGATGCACGTTTTGACTTAACGGTTAATCCTGCTTGTGATTGGCATTTGGCTTTAGATGCCCAACAGCTGAATTTGCATGTCTTGGACGATTTGCTCTTCCCTGTCGTTGGAATGAAAATAGGTTGTGACGTGAGCCGTTTGACGGCTGACTATTCGGGTAATATGGCAGTTGCGGAAGGTTCGTTCTGTATGGAATACGACAACTTCTCGTTGCATGCTTTCAAAGAAAATGATTCGCCTTTCACCGTTGTTGGTAAAATGAGTGGATTGATTAACAGTGTCGGCAAGACATTGTTGCATAAACGCAATCCTTCGGCTCCGGGTAAAAAGCCGGTGGCTTATCGGGTAAAGTGGAAGAACGACACGTGGGAGGACCCTGCTTTGTTTTATGTCGGACCTATGATTGATGGCTGTATTGAAACCTTGTTGCCGGGTTTGTTCTTGCATAGAAGGGTAAAAAACAAGACTCCAAAAACTTACGATTTTTAAGATTAGCCACCTAATTCTTTCGATTTGGCTATTATAATTTGCATATTCAAAAAATATGTTGTATCTTTGTGCCCGTTTATAATGGGCGAATCATTTTTTTACGATATATAGATATGTACGAATTTTATTTTTTGGGAAATATGGCGATGTCTGTCTATTGGTTGATATATGGTGTGATTACCGGCATTATTATCAGCATGGCTGTTTTTATGTTTTGGTCTTCTCGCACGGGCTCGTCTTTTGTGCAGTACCCTACCTCGCGTCCGTTGCGTAGGGCGGCGGGTGTGATTTTTACTGTGGCGGGCATAGAGGTGTTGGTTGCATTGGGAATTATTGCGTTGCTGGGTGATAAATATCCTATTTATGATGAACATTGGTGCTTGACCACGTGGGGGTCTTGTTGTTTGCAACAATTTTTGGCTTTGATGTTTGTTCCGGCGGTGTGTAATTTCATGCAGGCGGTTTTGCAGGGAGGGAATAGATTTAACATGCGTTCTGTTGTTTTTGCTATCTTGTTTCCTGCTGTCCTTTTTGTGTGGACAATCGTTTACGGCATACATAATGTGGCATCCGAAAACGTTCGCTTTAGTAAGGATGTGCTGTTTGTGGTACGTGTTTATTGGGTTGTGTGTGTGCTGGCGGTTTTTTATTTCTACACCAAGGATGTTAAGCGTTACGAGAAACACCTGTGTAATATGTACTCCGATTTTTCCAATCGGCACGTCCGTTGGCTCTATATATTGGGGGTGTTGAATGTTGTGTATGTCGTTTGGTTCGTGGCAGTATGTACGACGCGTGTCTCTTTTTTGTTTGGAGCAATGGTTGAGCATGTTCTTGCTTTGGGCATCACTATTTATACCTATTATCATGTGGATCGTCAGCAACTCATCAAGTGGGATACCAGTGGCGAAGACAGTATGGATATTGACCCTGAATTGCCTATTTTGAAGGAGTTGGACGCCAAAGTAAATGAATGGTTGGAAGGTAAGGGGTATCTTAACGCAGATCTTACTCGTGATGACTTGGTCAGGGAATTGAAGACGAACCGTACATACTTGAATATGTACTTTGCGTCCAAAGGTATTTCATTCTATAAATTTATCAATTTTCATCGGATAAAATACGCGACTATGTTGCTTGCCGAAGAAAGCAATTTGCACAAACTTTCTGACATTGCCGCAACGTGTGGTTTTAAGAGTTTGGAGGTCTTTTCCCGCCAGTTTAAGCTCGTTTCTGGCTGTTTGCCGAGTCAGTTCAGGGGGGGGGGGGCGTAAAAACCCCTTAGAAGCGACATAAATGGGCGCTAAAATTTGATAATTTGTCAAATTCGTTTGATAATTTGTCAAATAATAGTTTCTTTCGGTTTTGCATTTGCAAAATTGAGAAAAAAGTTGTATCTTTGCAACGCGTATTTTATTGCGCCGCGCATCCGCGTACTGCACGTAGCGCGCGCAAGTACGTAAGAAAACATTATTTGGCTGAGTTTTGCGGTAGTATAGCGGTAGTAGAAGCATAGGATGGCGAACAGTTGAAGGAATGATAGAAAAACAAAAAATGATATACGCAAATATTTGGCACAAAAAATGTAGGTTTAGATAGAAAATGGCAAGAGAAAACGAAATAGTACAAACCGAAGTTGTGAATGTGAAGATTGTACAAAATCTGATTCATGAAATTCGAGGGGAGAAGGTTATGTTGGATCGTGACCTTGCCAAGTTGTATGGTGTAGAGACGAAAGAACTGAATCAAGCAGTTAAACGTAATATAGAACGTTTCCCGGAAGATTTTATGTTTCAACTGACTGATATAGAGGCAAATACGCTTTCATGGTCACAAATTGTGACCATAGAAAGTCAAAGAACACGTATTTCATTTTGGAATCTATGAGAACAGACAAACAAATAATATTGAGCCAATTGTAAATAATTATAGCTATTTAAAATACATACAAATATGAAACATTTTAATTTATTTAGTCTGAAGAATTGGTCTGAGACCAATGTAGTTAAAGGGACAAGAAACTATATGGCAAGTGGGACAAGAACCCTCCTCCTCGCCCTTACCCTCCTCTGCGGAGTAAGTAATGCGTGGGGTGCATGTTATTACACCATTTCTTCTGCCCCTACGACCATTAATGTGGTGGAGACTGGAAAAGGTGCATTTGGGGTAAAACTTTATAATTTTCCAGATACGGAATTAGGAACCTTTACGAACACCTATGGAGTAACCAGTATTACATTTTCTTTCAAGAAAGATGGCGGTACCAATACAGCTAATGTAAAACTACAATATTACGATGGTACGAGTTGGACTGATGCAGTTAATTCGGATGGGGGGAAAATCACTTGTAAAGCTAAAAATAAAGAAACGGATAATGTGAATCAAAAAATTAATCCAAGCTCTCCCACTGGTCAAGCGATAAAATATCGTTTAGTCCGTACGGATAATCCTGATTTTACAAGCAGCGACCGTTATTTTACGATTTCGAATTTGACATTACAAATGAACACTACATTCTCGTCAGATGCATTGGTTACGATAGCAAATACAAAAATTGATGAATCTAATGAGGGGTATTTTGATGTATCATATAGTAACATGGAAGGGAAAACTTTGTCAGTAACTAGTAGTAATCCTAACGAATTCATAGTCTCCGATGTCGCTTTGGACTGCTCTGGTACAAAGTCGGTGACGGTTACTTACAAACCCACATGTGAACATCACGAAGAAAGCGCAACGATTACGCTTAAAATTGATGATGTTGAAAAAGCACGGGTTACTGCCAATGCATCGTGGGCTTTAAACGATGGTCAGGCAGTTAATTGGCGCACATTGACTGATGCGGAAAAGAAAATACAAAAAGGGCAATCTCTAGATATCTCCAGTTATGCTTCTGCTAAATATAGTAATGGGGAAGGTGCTGTTTATTATACCTCAAGTAATTCTGGAGTTATCTCCGTTGGTTCTGATGGTCATACTTTGACCGCTGTAAGTGTAGGTACAGCCCAAATCAAAGCCCATGTAGGAAATGGCTGCAAGTATTCTGGGGCTTCAAGTTCAGAGGTCACATTTACCGTTTCCGATAAAGCGACACCTAAATTCACTCCTAACTGGACAAGTACCAACTTGAAAGTGGGAGATAAAGTGACATTGACCGTTGAAAATGTGAGTGATGGACTAAACGGATATTTCAAGGGCACGGCTACGAAAGATAACGGTAAAGATATTTTAGGTATAACTCGTTTTGGAAATACGATTACCATTGAGGCATTGAACGCAGGAAATTCTACTGCGACTTTCACACAAACGGAGACTGGCGATATCTTTGGTGCGAACCCATCGTATAGTTTCTCTGTTACGAAGATTGCCAACACTCTTACCGTAGATGCAACTCACTCAATGTATGTAGATGATATTTGGAATTCGGTTATTTCTGGTAAGAACAGCGATGGTGCCATTACCACCACTACTACAGATGGTACGGTTGCCTACTATGATGTGGCAAACAATAAGATTGTCGCACAAAACACCAATAGCCAATCGTTCAATAGTAAAGAGGTTACGATTACTATTTCACAAGCGGATACATACAAATATACGGCTGCATCGAAGACGATTACAATTATAGTCAATAAATACGACAATGCTATTGACATTAAAGGACATGGTTCTTCGTATAGCCGTGATATTTATGTTGGTGAAGTATGGGATTTTTCTCTTTCCTCCAATCATACATCTTCTCCAATTATAGCCACACAGAATAGCGGTTCAGATGTAGCCGTAATGAATAGTGACCACACGCAAGTTATATCTAATAGTAAGGAAGGTCAGGCAACGTGGAGCATTTCGCAACCAGAGACGTACAAATATAAAGAGGCAACTGGCTCTTTGACGGTAAATGTGAAGAAAATGGGTGAAGAGAGTTGTGAGGTGGTTAATAAGGGAGAAACGGAATATAGCGAAAAATTAGGCAACAACACTAGTGAGATAACATGGTCAGAAGCAAATGTCGCTGAAAAACTGTATTTTAGGGCACATAGGCAAAGTGGTTCTGTGGAAGATAAGATTCAAGCGCAACAAAAAGTCAATGGTAGTTGGCAAAATGTTGGAAATGCAATTACGGATATGGGAACGAGTTATGGGTCTGAATACTCCATTCCGTTAAATCAAGCAGCTACAGGTGTACGTTTCAACATAGCAGGATCATTTAAAAATTTTGTTAAGAATGTTCGCATTACCCGTAAGAAATACCTCACCACAACTTCTTCCCTCACTATCAATAAAAACACTTCGGGCGGAACGCTTTTAGTCGGTGAAAGCGGTACGGCTACATTGCATGTAGATTGGAGTATTTGTAATGGCGGTGAGTTGAAAGTCAGTTCGTCCGATCCGAGATTCACTCTTTCACAAACCACAATCTCCGATGCAACGGACGGAACGAACGGCTCAAAAGACATCACGGTAACTTATACTCCATCAGAAGCGGGCACGTTTAATGCTGACATCACCGTCTATAACAAGGTTTATCGTGAAACAACGGCAGTGACCGGTATCGCAAAAGCAGTTCCGCAAATCACAACGCCCCCTTCGACTACGGCAGTGACTTACGGACAGTTATTGAGCAATTCCAATCTGTCGGGAGGCGAAGCAAAAGCCGTTGTGAACGGAACATTGACTGGAATAGAAGGTAGTTTTGCTTGGGAGAATCCCAATGAGGTTGTAACCAAAGCAGCAGGAGCACAGCAATATAATGTGATATTTACTCCTTCTAAGACGGACTTGTACAACAATGCTTCCGGCAAGGCAACGGTTACTGTCAATAAAGCTACACCGACTTTGACTGTAACTAGCCCTGATACGCAAAAAGTATATCTGGACGATACACAAACGCCTAAACTGGATTTGGTAAATTATGTGACTGAATACTCAGCAGAGAACGACACGCACGGACATGCACAACAAAAATCGGCTATTACCTATACTTGCGATAAAACATCTACAGGAAAAATAGAAAATGGGAAATTCTACGCAACAGCCGAAGGCACTTATACTATTACCGCTACTGCCCCTGCAACGGATTATTATGATAAGGTAGAGAAAACATTTACTATCACAGTCGTGAAGAACGAAAACCCCATCACGTTCCAAGCGGGCAGTTCAACCGTAACCACTACCACGGTGGATTGTGAATCTTCGTCCGTCGTAACCGTTGTTACCGCCTCAACCGGTGCGCTTTCGGTCAGTGCTGTGCAAAACGGTATTACCCCTACAATCTCTGGCAAGACGCTTACCTTTGCGGCTGCTGCGGGTTCGTCCAACGAGACTGCTACCTTTACTGTCAGTCAAGCAACAACGACCAAATATAAAGCAGGTTCGGCTACTATTACAATCTATGTGAAACCTATTTTCCGCTTTGCTGCGGTGGCTAATGTAGGTCCTGTGAAACAAGGCACGGTTTCGGCTTCGGTAACAGAAACATCTAAAATAGAAAACTACCAAACCACTTCGTCTTCTACAACAGCCACTTTCTCGGCAACACCCAATAGCGGTTACCATTTTGACGGCTGGTACACCTCTTCGGATTGCACGGGTTCGGCTGAATCCACTGATAGTCCTTACACCCCGACGATTACTAATACATCGGCAGGCAGTACGACAACTAAAACCCTCTATGCCAAGTTTACGGCTAATCAGCATACACTCTCATGGAGTACAGATGGTAACCCATTGACGGGCAATTACACACAAGGTACGGTAGATTTTGGTACTCCAATTATACAACCTAATACACCGACTAAATCGGGCTATACCTTTGCCGGTTGGAATGCCACTGTGCCTGCAACTATGCCGGATAATGACCTGTCTTATACTGCCCAATGGACAGCAAACTCCTACACCGTGACTTTGGACGGCAATGGAGGTTCAGGCGGTTCTGCCAGTGTAACTGCTACATTCGGTGCGGCTATGCCTTCGGCTGATGCTCCTACGCGTACAGGCTACACTTTCCAAGGGTACTATGACCAAAAGGAAGGTGGCACACAGTACTATAATAATGATATGAGTAGCGCGCACGCGTGGGACAAAGCGGCTGCCACTACCCTTTATGCTCACTGGACTGCTAATATTTATAGAGTGAAACTATATGCCAATGGAGGAGCTTTTGATAATGCTGGAACGCCGGTTTCAGAGTTGTGGCAAGATGTCGCTTACGGATCCCCTATGCCATCAGGCAATCCGAAACCTACCAGAACAGGATTGGAATTCATTGGCTTCTATGACGAAAATGGAGTACAATACTA
>JAKSMY010000080.1 GCA_024400275.1 Paludibacteraceae bacterium
CTGTTAACGTGTATAAGTTCTCGCAAGATTTCTCGGCTACGATGTATGTGCCTTTCTTGGAGGCTTATTGCACAGCCTTGGGTAAAAACGAGTATTATGAGCAAGTTTTGCGCGTGATCACGATGCTGGATAATTCGGGTATGCGTGCATTGCCGCTTGAAGGTGAACAGTGGTATGAGATAGACGATGTGCAAGATTTAGATATTGCGGAATCCATTTTTACGGACAAACAATATGACTTGTTATGCAGTCGTTTTGGCGGCTATTGGCGTTATCCACACTTGCTGGATTTCTGCTATTTGGTGAATCCGTATTTCCCCAATCAGCGCTTGCGTGACGAATTGGCGGCTAATTTTGGTAAGTTGTTAACAGAGTATCCATCCGGACAACGGGTTAATAACTTGTTGGCAGCCAAAGACTTTGGTATCAAAAGCAAGTATATCGCCGTGGGCAATGGTGCCGCAGAACTTATTAAGGTGCTATCCGAACAGATGATGGGTAGAGTGGGTGTGGTACGTCCTACATTTGAGGAATATCCCAACCGGCTGATGCCCGAACAAGTGGTGGCTTATACGGCACAAGAACCTGATTATCACTATACAGCAGATGACTTGATGGCGTATTTTGAGGACAAGGATATTTGGTCATTGGTGCTGATTAATCCGGATAATCCAAGTGGTAATTATATTCCGTATGCAGATTGCTTGCGATTGGCAGAGTGGTGTCAAAAGAAAGATATTGTGTTGGTGTTGGATGAAAGTTTTATAGATTTCTCCGAAGAACATCCTACCTTTCTTGATAATGCCGTGTTAGAGCGTTTTGACCATTTAGTGGTTGTTAAGAGCATATCCAAATCATTCGGTGTTCCAGGCTTGCGTTTAGGTGTGTTGGCAACGGCTAATCATGCCTTAATGACTGGAATTCGTCGGTCATTGCCAATTTGGAATATTAACTCGTTTGGTGAGTTCTTCTTGCAGATCTTAGGTAAGTATGAGAAAGCCTATGCAACAGCGATGGATACTTTCCGAGAAGAACGAAATCGCTTTGTGAATGGCTTGCAAGAGATTGATGACTTGCGTGTTATTCCTACGCAAGCCAACTATGTGTTGTGTGAGGTGAAGGCACCTCATTCGCCGCGTGAGTTGGCTGTTCAATTATTGCGAGATAAACAGATATTGATAAAGGATTGCAGTAAAAAGTGTGCCGCACCATATATCCGTTTGGCGGTGCGTGATACAAAAGATAATGATAAACTGATAGAGGCATTGAAGGCGTTATGACGCGGTTTTGTATCTGCGGAGGTGGTTCGTTAGGGTTAGTCACGGCCGGAGTATTAGCCCAACAAGACGGAGTGGAAGTCAATCTATTGACCTCCAAGCCATCCCAATGGAGTAAGGAGATTAAGGTGTCAGACCTAAACGGGAAACTCTATCAAGGACATCTGCATATCATCTCTGACCAAGCCGAGCAAGTCATTCCTCAAAGTGACATTATTCTTTTATGCGTGCCGGGGTTTTTAATTGAAAAAACATTGCGAGACATCGCTCCTTATATCACGACACAAGCCGTTGGTTCTATTGTCAGCAGCACAGGCTTCTTCTTCCGTGCCCATGAGATTTTTGATAACAAGACGGCACTCTTCGGTTTCCAACGTGTGCCATATATTGCCCGCGTAACCGAATATGGTCATACCGCACAGTTATTGGGATACAAGAAACAACTCTATATGGCGATTGAGAATTTGCCTGATTCGTTTGCCACACAATGGGGAACTTGGTTGAACACTCCTATATCAGCACTCCATAACTATTTGGAAGCGGCATTGACCAATAGTAACCCACTATTGCACACCGCACGTTTGTTTGGAATGTGGCATGCTTGGACAGAGGGGAAGACTTATTCACAGCCCATTAAATTTTATGCCGAGTGGGATGAATACAGTGCCGAACAGTATATTGCCATGGATGCCGAGTTTCAGGCACTTTGTAAGATAGTCGGGGTGTCTATTCCTTCTGTATTGGAATACTATGAGAGTGGTGATGCAACCTCGTTAGCGCATAAATTGCAATCTATACGGGCATTTCAAAGTATTGATGCTCCCATGAAAAAGACCAAGAATGGATGGATACCGGACTTCCAAAGTCGCTATTTTACCGAGGACTTCCCGTTTGGGTTGCAGTTGATCAAAGATTTAGCAGAAAAAAACAACCTATCCACACCGACGATTGACAACGTCTTGGCATGGGGAAAACGATATTTATGAGAGATTAACACGGAATAACTAATGCTTACGCAGAAACAGAGAGATAAGATAGAGGAGAAGAAGACTGCAATGCCAATGGCGCTGCAGCGCGATAATGATGCCAATTATAAAAGAGGCTACTTCTTTATCACACTCAACACGCGTGAGGATGTGCCCACGTTTGGTTGGGTGGAGGGGCACATAGGAGGATTGAAGACCGATATGCCGCATGTGAGATATTCAGAGTTGGGAGAAAAAGTAATGGCATGTTGGAAGAGTATTCCTCATTATCACCCGCAAGTGGAACTTATTGCGGCTGAAGTGATGCCAGAACATTTTCATGGACTTTTGTACCTCAAACCCGATGGAACGGAGCATTTGGGGCGCATTGTAAATGGGTTCATGATTTCATGCACACATGCGTATTGGGATGTTTTGGGCATCGCATGGCGGGATATGAAGAAAGACCCTACTAAAGGGGAGCGCGTTGCTGCGCGTGAGTGGCAGGATAACGATCATACGCATTCCTATCGCGGTCCGGCTGTTTTTGTGCGAGGGTATAACGATGTCATCCCTATCACAGAGGAAGAAGTGCAGACGAAGATAGAGTATATCCGTGCACAAGCGGAAAAAAGATTGATGAAAGGTAATAATGCTCCCTGCTTTCACATACATCGTGGACAACAAAGTCACCATTGGTCAAAGGAGACGGCACTTAATGCTATTTTGAAAGACTCGTTTTTTAGAAATAACGCTGCAGCGTGTGAAGAGGTGCAAAAGCAGGTGACAGAACGGTTGTTGGATGGTTTGGATTGGATGGGTAACAAAGAATTGTTACTATGTGCCAAGAAACTGCCTCTTGTTTGCCACAGGGCAGATATTAACCTCTTTGAGCAACAAAAAGAAGCCGTTTTGGTTGCTGCACAAAGCGGAGCCGTTATTGTATCTGCCTTTATCAGTGCCAAAGAACGCGAAATAAGAGACTTGCTTTTTGCTGCACAATTACCGGTGGTTGAGATTATGGATAACGGATTTTCGGAAAGATATAAACCATACGGCAAAGCGTTCTATGCCTGTGCTGAGAACAAACTGCTGCAAATATCTCCATGGCAATATCAGTATCAAAGGGAGTCTAAGATTAGCAGGGAGATGTGTCTTGTGATGAATGAATTAAGTTTAACAATATGCCAACATGGTGATGATTGGTGGAAAAAGTTATGAGAGATTTAATTGTCAGATTTTGTGTTAGATTAGGCATTTATAAGCCTATGGTTGAAATAATCAACCGCTTAAAATTTGAGGTGCAAGCGCGCAGAATGAAACGCGACGGATTGGCTATGTTAGCCGCAGCAGACAAGGTGCTGAGCGATATGGGCATAAAAGCCTTTTTGACGTATGGCGCTTTGTTAGGGGCATATCGTGACCATGGCTTTATCTCTTATGATCCAGATATAGACCTTGGCATATTGGCTGATGATGTCCCCGCTAATCTCCATCAAGTTATGGAGCAAGCAGGTTTTCATCTTTATCGGCAGAACGTGATGGCCGGAACGGGACAATTAATAGAAGAAACGTACATTTATAATAAATTGCATTTAGATATTTTCTATTACTTTCGTGAGGGCAAAGACTTGTATAGCGTTATTCAGCGCAAACATGAGACAAAAGAATGGAAAGAAGCCAATGCGACAGACGGCTTCCCTTGTGATAGGTCTTATGTTCCTGCCTGCGAGTTTGAACGTCGCGAGTTTTTGGGATTGCAGATTTGGATGCCGGTGGATATAGACGGCTGGTTGCGCGCTATCTATTCAGATTCGTATATGACCCCTATCAAAAATTGGGATGCCAAAGATGGTTATGTAACAAGGATTATTCACACACAAGAACGTTCGTATAGAATAATATCACTATGATAAAAATCAGCGTCATATTACCTGTATGCGGCGTAGCGGCGTACATTGAGAAATGCATACAAAGCCTGTTAAACCAAACACTATCGGATATGGAATTCATTTTTGTGGATGACCATAGTCCCGACAATAGTATCGAAATAGCGAAACAAGTTATCAAATCTCACACTCGTGAGAAACAATTTGTATTTTTGCGTCCTGAACATAATCTTGGTCCCGGCATGGCGCGTAATTTTGCTATTCCTCAAGCAACAGGCGAATATATCGCTTTTTGTGATGCAGACGATTGGGTAGAATCTACTATGTATGAGCAACTATATACCCAAGCACAAACCTACCAAGCTCAGATTAGTTCGGCTGCTGCCATATTGGACTATCCGGATGGCTCACATCAACAGATGACTAATCCTTATATTGGTTGTGGAGAGATTTCCACCAAACAACGCAAGTATTTGCTCAGTCACTTCGTGAGTAACTTCACCACAATGCTTTTTAGACGAGAGTGGTTGAATCAGTATTCCATTCGATTCCCCGATGCACGAAGTGGTGAAGATAGTAGTTTTATGGGGCAATGCTATTTATTGGTTCAGCGCATTGCCCAAACTAACCAACCGCTCTATCACTACGTGATTCATGGGGATAGTATCAGTCACCGCAAACATATATGGCGTGGCAAAGATAAACGCAAGGCTTTTGGCTATTTATTGAATTTTGCCAAACGCAACCAATTGTGGTCCATCTATCGTAACCAACTCATTTTACTATATATCAAGAAAGCCCTTTTAACGCCTATTAAAGAATGGATACACTAAACATTAAAATATTCTGCCGTTCCTTTGATCTTCGGCTTTACGAAAAATCTCGGCTATTTTATCAGTCATGGGGTTTCCCCTGTGTGCGTTTGACCGACCAATCTGCAGATGGGTATTTTTATACTATGCTCAAACATACTGATTGCGATATTGCTATCAATGTGGATGAAGATTGTTTCATTACGAACAAGCAAGCAGTCTTAGATTTGGTGAATTATGTCATAGATCAAAAGATTGCTAATGCCGGTTGTCCTGATGGTGGAGGAGCAACGCCCCGTAATGGCAATCCTATGGTTACCAACCCATTTTTCAACATATTTAATCTCCGTCTCATTCGTGAGCAAGAAGGCAATGCTCTTACAATCAAACAAAAAGTGAAAACCTTCAACTACGCGTTGCATTTAGACGACATGTCGACCTCCTATCCCACCGATATTTTGCAACGAGAGCCACTTTACAAGCGCGTTGGTTTGGAGCCTTATTATCCATTCTTTTTTTGGTTGGCGTATCATTTTAAGACGCTCTATTTACCAAGTAAAAAACATATAGATGGTTGGACAACTATGCTATATGATACGCAAGGGCATTTGCTTTGTCAACACTCGTGGTTATCGCGTTTTTACTCCATTCCAAGTTTGATTGTACGTCACTGGCAACCGAATGCCGGTCAACAAAAAGCACGAATAGATGCTTTAATCGCTGAAACAACTACAATGAGCGATATAAGTGTTCCTAAAGAATGTTTCAGCGATACCCTACGCTATGCGTTAGACAAAATTATCCGTTGGTGCATCAAAGTGCCTCAACGGATAATGGGATGGCCCAAAAAACTGAAGAAAAAGTTATTTAGAAATTCCTAAATAGGTTTTC
>JAKSMY010000081.1 GCA_024400275.1 Paludibacteraceae bacterium
GCCCGATTTTTTTGTAACTATCTTAAATCTTCAACTTTTACCGGACAACAATAATATAAATATCCTCTTTGAAGCCTACCGCCGGCAGGAAAATACGGGCACCTTCATACCCGGGCACTTTACTCGTAATCATATAACCGGGCACTGCCAACGTATCCACCCAAACCCAATCGCATTTTTCCACCAGTTCTTGCCAATCCGTCGTGTCCGGCATGTGCCAACCGTTGCCGCAAAGGGCTTTAGCCACTTCGTCAGCATCTTCTAATTCGGTCTTGTTATCCACTGCACCGCATTCGGACTTGGTGTTGTATTTAGTCAGGTGGTCCTCCGTGCCAAACGGGTATGTGTCCCACGATATACTGGTTTGTTTGGCAATACTTCCCCATGCGAAATAATCGCCACGGTCATCAATGGTTGTAGCATTGATATTGGCAACGGCCCATAACTTATTCAGTCCTAAGTCCACAAATGCACAACTCTTCTCTTTATATACCGCACGGACATTGGCTCCGATGTAGCGCCAGATGATGTGTAAAAAAATACCTTGTGCGTCAGGGAAGGAGAAATAATTGCCAAATTTATCTTCGTGGTCGGCAATCATATATGCAGATACGACCTGTTCTTCATAACCTTTCCATATATCATTCTCGCGTATGCCGGAGTAGGGGAAGAAAATAGACCGACCTTCATACCCGGGAACACGGCTGGTAAGACGCAAACCGAATACGCCGTTCTCCCAAACGGTATCATGCGTGCAGTTAGCCAGCAACTCAAGATACTCATGTTGGGTCGGTGTACGCCATTCGCTGCCCCATACGACGGTAGCGGCATCATCTTCGGGCTGGAGAAATTTTAAATTATCAACGGTACCGAACATATCATTGGTGCAGTACTTAGTCAATGAATACTCATCCTTGCCCGTCTCTTCGCTCCACTTATAGTTAGCCCAGTCAAACGAGTGTTCATAACCGCTTTTCTGACCGGGTACGGCATAATCCGGTGTCACATCACCGTATGCAAAGAAGGCACCAAGGCCACGAACACTGTCTGCTCCGACGTTCATCGTTGCCCATTTAAGGCCGCTTGGTAAACCAAGATCAACATACTCATGCGTGCTTTGTGCAAATAGTCCCACGCTCAAAACGAGGACTGCAATACATGTAAAAATCTTTTTCATAATGCTGTAATTGTTGTAGGGTTAAAAAAAACGAGCCCTCAACAGGCTCGTTATCTGTTGTGCGCAGGATGAGACTCGAACTCACACGATCTTGCGACCACTACCCCCTCAAAGTAGCGTGTATACCAATTTCACCACCTGCGCTGCGAGCCGTGAATCACGGCAAGCGAATATAAAGATCACTTTTGTGCCCAGAACAGGACTCGAACCTGCACACCTCACGGCATACGCACCTGAAACGTACGCGTCTACCAATTCCGCCACCTGGGCTTCAGAGAAAAAATGCAGGAACGGGTCCTGCATTGGAGCGATGAACGAGACTCGAACTCGCGACCCCGACCTTGGCAAGGTCGTGCTCTACCAACTGAGCTATCATCGCATTGGTTTGCTCTGAAAATCTTTTCAAGAACACTGCTTCTTTTCGAAAGCGGTTGCAAAGGTACATCTTTTTTCTGATATGACCAAATTTTTTTGCGGAAAAATTCAAAAAAAATGTGATTTTCTTCGTTTATGTCAGTTTTTTTGTGTAATTTTGCACTTCCGTTCGGTAAAAAACCTATTGTGAGACAACTATCGTGTAGCAACTATCACCTGTGGAAACGACTGAATGGCCGTTTTCATGAAGCGTGTGAACGCTATCGCTTATTGGCAGATGGCGATTCGGTGCTGATTGGCTTGAGTGGCGGTAAAGATAGTCTGCTGCTCACTGAGTTGTTGGGCGCACAAGCGCGCATACACGTACCGCATATTCGCGTACAAGCCGTACACGTGCGTGTGGAAGGACGTAATTACCAAAGCGACATGAATTATCTGGAGTCTTTCTGCCACGAGGCCGGCGTGCCGCTGTTGGTGAAAGATACCCAAATAAAAGGCGAGGAAAAGAAAGACCCGTGCTTTCTATGCTCATGGTACAGGCGTAAGGTACTTTTGGATACAGCCCAAGAAATGGGCTGCAACAAAATAGCGTTGGGACATCATCGTGACGATGTGCTGCATACTTTGCTGATGAACCTTGTCTATGAGGGACGGTGCACCTCTATTATGCCGATGCTGAAATTGGACAAGATGCCTATCGCGTATATTCGTCCCCTATGGGAGATTGACGAGCAGGATGTACAGGAATATGCCGCCACACGCGAATACCAAAAGCAGGTGAAGACCTGCCCGTTTGAAAAAGAGACTGCCCGCACCCAAATGGCAGACTTGCTGAAACAACTGGAAACCATGAACCCCAATGTGCGTTCGTCCCTTATCCACAGCATAATAGGGAATAAATAATAAATAACATCGTGCATCGTGCATTGTCAACCGTCAACCGCCATCGTGCATTGTCAACCGTCAACCGGATATTAGTACTCCATCAGTGAGCGCAGCGAACGGTCTATACTCTAAATATAAATAACATGAACGGAATTTATACTATTTTATTGCTGTTGGCGTCCAATATCTTTATGACGCTGGCGTGGTACGGTCATTTGAAGATGGCTGAGTTTTCATGGTTTAAGACCCTGCCCTTAATCGGCGTTATCGCTTTTTCGTGGGGTATTGCTTTTTTTGAATACTGCCTGCAAGTGCCTGCCAACCGCATTGGCTTTCAGGGCAACGGTGGACCGTTCAGCCTGATGCAACTCAAAGTGCTTCAGGAAGTTATCACATTGGTGGTCTTCGTGCTCTTCTCCGTCGTGGCTTTTCACATGCAACTTAAATGGAACCACATCGTCGCCGGCATCTTCCTGATTCTGGCAGTCTATTTTGTGTTTAAATAGCAAAAAAATCCATTCTCCACTCTCATTTTCCATTTTTTTATTCAAAAAGTTTGCGTATATGAAAAACTTTTTGTATTTTTGCAGCGATTTTGGATAGATGTATAGTTGCCTCACACAACTATAAAAAGTGAGAAACCAAAAGTTCACGCCAGGGTTAGCGGGTGGGAAGTGTCCCATAAATGCGCCTTATACGCGGCTTTTGGTGACATAATAGAAGGCATGTTTGTGCTTTGTTTTGGCTATACGGAATCTGGTAAATTCAAACAAACACCAAGGCAATGTCAACAAAGATGTCCTCGGAATATGCAAGTATTCCGTGTGTACTTTATATTAAGGTACACGCGCGTGCATATTCGGCGTGGGCTTCAATGTTGTTTGTTTAGATGTTTAGGCAATACCAGAGCCTCGTATAGCGGAACAGCAATAGTGCAGTCCCGCTTTTTGTTTGTTGTGTGTCTTAACGTGGTCTTTGAAATATTGGCTTTTTACCGTAAAAAGTAAGATTTTGTGCGTTTTCTTGGCATTAAATTTGCATATGTCGTAAAAAAATTGTAATTTTGCATCGCAAATGCAAAAAACAGAAATTATGACACCTGCAACAAGACAAACATTGACGATTACATTTAATCCACAAAATGTGTATGTTCAATCGTTTCTGCAAACGATGCGCCTATCGAAAGCGTTTATAGTTGAGGAGTGCCCATACGATCCGATGTATGTGGCACGTGCACAAAAAGCAATGAAAGGCAAATTCGTAGAAAAGAAAATTGAAGACTTATGGAAGTAAATGGCTATACGCTGTTATTTTCTGAACAAGCACTTGAAGATATTGATTTTTTCAAAAAAAGTGGACAAGTCGATGTTCAAGCCAAAATATCACGGCTACTTCAAGACGTTCAACTACATCCGGAGACTGGAATCGGGAAACCTGAGAAATTGAAACATACTCTGTTGGGGTGTATGAGTAGAAGAATCAATAGGGAACACCGATTGCTGTATAAGATTGAGGAATCAACTCGTTCCGTTAAGATTTTGTCAATAAGATATCATTATTAAATTTCAAAGTTTTTCCCTTTATTTAGCGGTAAAAATCCAATTATTAATTGAGTTACCGCTTTTTTTATGCGTGTAACTCAATGCCGGGGTCCCCACGAACTTCGTGAGTGAGTGGGGAAAGCGGAGGTACATGTCGCCTGTTGATATAGCGCAGCTGTATCAACCTTTGCGATTATGTTACCGAACGCGCTTTTACCGCTTTCTTTGTTGTGTGTCTATACGTAATCTTTGCGGTAGTATAGCGGTAGTAGAGCGAGATCTTAACGGGGGTAGAACGGGAGTAGAAGCAGGGAACGTAAAGACTTAATGAGCTTATGGATAAAACCAATAAATGATAAATATATGTTTGAATTTTTGTTAGGATTGATTGTGCCGTCTTTACGACATCGCAGGAGTCATAGTGATTATTTGTATCAATGTGAGCGACGATATTATGAGCAACAGGAATTTGAAGAAGACAATGAGAAAACGCAACACGATTAGTTACCCAAAATATTAACCAATTAAAACAAATCAAACAAACAAAACAAAATCAAACTAATTAACGAGGCGTATGCCTTAAGTATCAACAAATTAAATTTTAAATTTATGAAAAAGATTGTTTCTTATTTCGTGCTATTGGCTGCATTCCTGCTGATTGGCACACAAGGTTGGGCGGAAAAAACGCTTGTCGCACAAATGACTGCCCTTGAACAAACAACATCCTTTTACATGGACGAAACAGCAGACGAACCGAATCATGTGTATGCATCTGCTGATGGTGCATTAACAGCAGCACTCAATGCCCTTCCGGATAATAGTACACCAGCAAAGATTAAATTGTTTTCAGATGTGTCAGTTGGATTTTCGGTAACATATTTAACAATCGAACAATACCAAAATGTAACAATTGATTTAAATAATTACACCATTAATTCCACAGCAACAGCATCTTCTGCGACTCAATTAATTTTGAACCAAGGTTCTTTAACGATTGAGGATAACTCTCAAGATAAAAATGGTAAGATAACGAATTTGGCATTAAATCCAGATATGTCATCTATTCCAGGAAAGGGAGATTATGTGATTTTTAATGAAGGAACATTTACTTTGAATAGTGGTACGGTGGAAAGTACCTCTACAGGTCTTGCTACCTATGTGGTGGAAAACCATTGGAATAGCGATGGTTGGAAGTATAGTCCTTCTTTTGTTATGAACGGAGGATTAGTAAAACATCCTAACGCTAGCGCTGTTCGTATGTATTTAAATGGCACAATGTATGAAAATAGCACCAATTCTGTGATTATCAATGGCGGTGAAATTAACGCTGCCGGATACGGAATTATCGTTCACTATTCAACGAGTTCTACAATTGCCCCGCATGTTGTGTTTACTGTGACTGGAGGAAAAATAAAAGGAAGTTATGCTTATGCAGGCATGGCTACCGCAGGAACAGGGAATGATATGAGTAATACGTATATCACTATTACAGGAGGTGAAATAGATGGTACTATTATGGTTAATTCAAAATATGGTGACGGCGTAACAAGGAAAGGTCAAGAGCATCTGTCTATTTCCGGTGGTACATTCTTAAAACAACCTGCATTAACGACTACTTATGTGAATACAGGTGTAAAATTTACTGAATTTATTACGGGTGGTATCTTTAGAAATTTCTCAACAGAAGTAAAGAGAGCAAGCAGCTATGAAG
>JAKSMY010000082.1 GCA_024400275.1 Paludibacteraceae bacterium
ATCAAACGAGGGGTACTACCTTCAAGCAATGTCTTTGAATCAATCTGCATCATTCTTTGACTTTGTTTAAGGATTGTGTCATCCCCAAGATTGAGCACGCTTTTGGCAATTTGCTTAGCAGTGGTTGTTTTACCACACCATTTGGGGCCTTCTATTTGGACTGCACCTTTTGTTGATAGTTTTCGCTCTAATAGACTATCTGCTATTCGTTGTTTATATTTCATATCTTTGAAATTTTGTGCAAAGGTACATTTTTTTTTTGATATACGCAAATCTTTTTTGCAAAATTCGGTTGTTTGAGACGGTTTTGTTCGGTTGTTTGAGACGGTTTTGTTCGGTTGTTTGTGATAAAAAATGAAAGAACTTTCACATTTTTTGTGTCAAAAACTTGCATATATCGGAAAAAAGCAGTACCTTTGCACCTGAAAGTACTGACGAAAGTTCTTTCTTTGTACTAGCACTTGTATTTAGGTGGAAATGGCAAAACCAATCAAAATCCGATCGATATTAGAACAGCGCAAAAGTGGGACTTTCTAGAAACTTTCATCAGAACTTACGTAAGGTGTTACGCAAGTACTTAGTTGAAATAGTGAGTTTAGGTATTGATTTGCAGGTACTAACCTAAAAAATTGAAATGGGTTCATCTATGCCCATTTTTTAGGCAAAAAAACTCAACCAAAATCCGCTCATTATTCAACCAAGATTCAAACAGAAAACAACCATACTCTATTAATTAACCTGTCGTTGCTGATTAGCGAGATGTGAGGGCTGAAGTTATTGATAGTTTAAGGTATTTATCTAGTTATAAGTGAGTTATAGTATATAACGTAGCGTTTTAGCGGTTGATTATCGCGTAAGATATTGATTATCAACATCTTTTCGGCGGTTCGAATCCGTCAACGCCCACAAAGAAAGATAATTCTTTCAGAATCAACAAATTGCTTCAACACTTCATAAAGGGTTGGAGCAATTTGTTTTTTTACTGACAAATACGGCGTATAGAGATCAAAAATGTGCCCCATGAAGTGATGGGGCACGGAAGCGACTGATGTTATTCGCTTTGCTCTTGGGAATTCTTGCGACTGCGAATCGATATCCATACAAATGGTACAACGAAGATAGCAGCAAGAACTATCCCTACAATAACTGAAATATCCATAAATATTCAAATTTTGAGGTGAAACATAAGATTAATTACTTAAAATTAACCGAATGTTACCAGAAAGAATGAAAAGGATAGGGTATTTGTTCAGAAGGCAGATTGATGATAATCCTTCTCCCATAATGCCAGTTTTCCTGTGCGTATTTGGCAAGATTATAGAAGACATACTGAGCGTATGTCACAGGTGCAGGATTGGTCAGTTGAGATATTGTTCGGCGTGAACGACCGATTACCGATGTGGGTATATAAGGAGAACTAATCTCCGTTTTCTCAATAACCACAACAACCTCCAGAGGCATTGAGATCGTGCCTTGTTCCGATTGCGGTTGTGGCGGTAAAGCATGACAACAAGAGGCAGCCACCAATAAGTGGTCGGAAAAACTCATCAACAAGGTGAGCAATAGCGTGTATTTCCACAATTGCTTCATAAGCGCATTTACTTAGACTTGTTCGGATTGGAGGGGAACCAGCCTTTGCGGACACGTTCGCGCTGCTCAAACAACTCTAAGATAGACCATAAACAGGAGATACCCAAAACAGCCACGACAGCAGACAAAATATCGTTGCGGATAAACAATGAACTAACGAGACCGATAACGCCGCACACGGCAAAAAAAGGCCAGCACTTAACTCCAAAATAGTATTCCGATTTGATAACGATAGGGTGGAAGATACCAATTAACAAAAAAGTGGCAATTCCGATGACGAGACCTGCTGTATTCATACGTTGTTATTACGGTGGATAAGATTCCAATTCCAAAAAGTAGTATTTTCAAGTTTCGGTACTGCGTAGAGTAGGGCGAAAGTGACGATAACACCGATGACTGCTCCGCCGAGTATGTCTTCGGCAAAGTGCTGATTGAGATAGATGCGCGAGTAGCCGCCCAAAAGTGCCAAAAGGAAGCAAAAAAGGTTAATAAGCGCATAGCCGAGTGTCGATCGAGTGTCGGTCGAGTGTCGGTCGACTGTCGGTCGACTGTCGGCTCGCTGTCGGCTCGCTGTCGGCTCGCTGTCGGGTGACCTTCGGGAAAGACCCGTGTTTTGCTGCCGCAGTTCGCCCGTGTTTTTGCAGGAAATTTCGCAGAGCAAAACGGTTAGGGTCATAAAGAGGGCAAAGAAGGTGACGGTATGTCCGCTTGGGAAGGAATACCACTTACTCAAACTGACACCTTCCACGAACTGGAGTTGTATATCCGGTGCATGGTTGGCAAAGAACATATACGGTCTATCCGTGTCTGCCCAATACTTCAGCCCCTGACCGATTAAACCGCTGAGCAGCACGTCAATCAGGAGGAAGGACGCCCAACCTGCTTTATAAAAGAGCAGGAGTGCCACAATGACGTAAGGCACCCATTCGCCAACGTGTGTATAACAAGCAAAAAAAACATCTCCGGCATGGGTGTGCGTGCCATTGAGCCACAGGTGCATCTGAATTTTGTCGTATATGCCAATACAAATTCCGAGTCCAATGCAGAACATTAGACTCAGAATAAGAAAGGTTTTACTATGGTTAATCCACTTGCTCACCTAAAGTATTGTAGAGATGTCCGTCCATTTGAATGTATATATTTCCACGACGGATTACTTTTTGTGCCTCTTCGTCCGGACGGAAGGGGTTGTCTATATCTCCTTGTGTAACCGTATTTAATTTACAAGACTGAATCCATTTTCCGTTGGGCAGCAGGACAATAACTTCCACGTACTGACCAGTTGTAAATCCTTTTTCCTGATAGTAAATGGACTGTATTTGTCCGGCTTGTTCCTCTCCGTCCAATAACCAGCGGTATCCCTGGAAATCATACTTCTTGATGGCCTCCAATGTAACACCGATTACGTTATCGTATTTCTGGTGCATGATAGAATTTGGCAGGCGCACAAAGACGGTGATGGGGAAGGAGAGTACCTGTGTGCATATATCGTCCCTCACGTCAATGCGTCCCGTAACGGTTCCGGGAGTAAAGTCGCTGACATCCAGCAGGAAGGTTGAACCGGAGACAATCAGCGGGTAGGTCTTTTCCTGTCCGTCGATGGTAGTGACGAAGGAGGCGGCCGCTATCTCGCCCTTGTGGAAATCGTAAGGAATATAGATAGATGTCTGTCCATCACATTCCGGATTGATGTCAGTAGGAACGTTTATATCCAAGCAGTGTACGACTTTGACGTGGTAGGTAACGACACTATCACAGCCAGCCTTGTTGGTCAGCGTGTAGGTTCTATCAGCGGAGTCATACAGCCATTCTCCATGCAAGAAGAAAGAGTCGCGTCCGAGTAAGTCCACTTCGCTTGGATAGGACGCTAAGCGGTGGCGGACCGTGAAGACCTTGACGGAGTCACAGCCAAATTCTTCAATTTGAGATGTAATAAGCGGCCCGGTATAGTCGTAAGGTTCGCAATAAGAGGTATCTTTTTTGATGGTATCGGGACTTGCTACATAGAAAGAAACACGCAGATTCTCACTATTTTCCATGCGTGTGCATGAGTTAATATAGGTGGCAGTGACCATCATGTCGTACCAACCTTTGGTCTCATACACGTGCTTAACCGTATTAGAAGCCACGATATCTGATGTGCCGTCACCATAGTTGTACGTTACACGTTGGTAGGTGTTATGACCGATGTTCAGTTTGACTTCAATGGTATCTCCGGCGCAGAAGTGCGATGGGGCTATACTATCAATGCTGATGGGTGTTCCGTTGAGCATGATACTACGGCTGACTGTGGAAGAACCGCAGGAGTAGGCGTAGGACTCACGTTCGCCATAACCATAGACGTGTGCAAGAAAGCCACTGGCACCGGTCAAGTGGTAATAACGCGGTGTGGAAAGAATCTCATTCTCCAATTGAATACGGGCGAAAGAGTATTCCGGATTGCCCGTGATGGGGTGGAAATACGATGCCATATTAGGCAGAGGCGCATCGTTCATGGTTAACTGCATAGTGGGCACATTCGCCGTAGGCGTGATGATGTTGACGTAGTGCAATTTAGCCAAAGAGGTATGGTAGGTGGAGAAAGTGATGTCTTTGATAACCTGTTCAATAGGGCTGACCCAGAGCATGGCAGGGTCGCTGACCAAAGTATCGGATTGTACTTTGGGCGTGAGATTGTCGTAGCGGTTAGACACCATAAACAGGTGAACACCGGCAGGACACGATGTGGTAAGATAGCAAGACGAATCCACAACAAGAGGCAAAGGCAGTTCGCCCGAATAACGCGATTCATCCACTTTATCAGCACAATAAGCCAATGCTTCACCTATTTCAAATTCCCAATACTGCTTGGGTTCTTTGGAGAAATCAAATCTATGTACCAATTGCGGTTCGCCTTCACGCGAATTGATATACACTTCCGTTCCGTCGTTGATAGCCATAACGGCTACACGGTCACGGCGGTGGTGCTTGGAAGCAGTGATAGCAAACTCGTTTCCCCAATAAGCGAGAGGCATAGCTTGTGACACAATATGGTCACGGTCACGTACGGAGTCGGGTAGGTTAGTATGCGGACATCCCTGGAAAATAGCAATGGGTTTGCCGTCACGGGCTGTAACGCGTGTACCACTGAGGTCAGCCTTGTTGCCGTCTTTGAGTCCTGTCCAAACGTAATAAACCTGTCCTTGTTTCAACGTAGCCGTTTGGTGACCCGTTTTTCCGCCAGAGGTGGTGGCGGTCAGGTAATAATCCACTACGGTGTTATCCTCCACCGCCACGATAGCGAAGTGTGACCCTTGCGGTTTGCCTTCGTGGTCGGATGGGTGGTACGCCTGAATGAGATAGTCGTCCAACAACGATGCCGTAGGTAATACATTGGTGGCATCGAACGATTTGGAACGATAGTTACCGGCAAAAAGTGATATATCTGCTGTGGAAGTAACGTGCAGAGCTGTGTTGGTAGCCGTTTCGTTGGTAGAACTATAACAACTTCCCCAGTTCCCTTGCGGGATTTTGACTTCTTGCGCCGAACCGGCTGCCAAATTGGTTTGGTAGGTGTAACCCGTAGAGGGATTGGTCACTGTGACCTGACACGCCTGAATCGTGGAAAAAGTTAGACGCAACTCTTCCGGTTGGTTATCAGCAGTACGAAGGAAAGTAACCCAGAAGTCTTTACCTTGAGTAGATGGCGTTTGCGCCATTATTTGGCAAGAGAGTATCGGCAGTAGGATTGCCAACAACAGTTTTTTATGCATATCGTTTAATCTATTTTTTCGCCTAAAGTATTATAGAGGTGTCCGTCCATTTGAATGTATATATTTCCACGACGAATCACTTTTTGTGTATCTTCTTCCTGACGGAACGGATTGTCTATATCTCCTTGTGTAACCGTATTTAATTTACAAGACTGAATCCATTTTC
>JAKSMY010000083.1 GCA_024400275.1 Paludibacteraceae bacterium
CAAGGACGGTTGCTTTGCCGAATATGTCACTATTCCCGAGTCTAACGTAGTCAAATTGCGTCCGGAGATACCCGACGATTTTGCCGCTATCATGGATCCTTTTGGCAACGCCACACATACGGCCCTTGCTTTCCCTCTGTTGGGTGAAGATGTGCTCATCACGGGGGCAGGATTGATTGGCACGATGGCGGCAGGTATATGCCGTTATGCCGGAGCCAAACATATCGTTGTAACCGACATCAACCCGCTGCGTTTGGACATTGCCAAACGCATGGGAGCTACTGTCACGGTGGATGGCAGCAAGGGCGAGACCATTGAAGGGGCTATGGAGCAACTTGGTATTCGCGGTTTTGATGTCGGTTTGGAAATGTCCGGTGCGCCGGCTGCCTTTAACGATATGGTAGCGCACATGTACAAAGGCTCCAATATCGCCCAACTCGGTATTTTGCCGTCTAATACGCAGGTCAACTGGTCGGACGTTATCTTCAATGCCTTGACGATTAAGGGTATTACGGGTCGCCGTATGTGGGAGACGTGGTATCAGATGGAGCAGATGTTACTTGGTGGCTTAGACCTCAGTCCTGTTATCACGCATCGCTTCAAATTTGACGACTTCCAGAAGGGCTTTGACGTCATGGTTAGCGGCCAATGTGGCAAAGTTCTCTTGGAGTGGTAACTATTAAATAAGAAACCAATTCGCCTACGCTTCTTTTGCGTAGGCGTTTTTTATGCAATATTCAAGCCGAAAGAGTGCTTGCGCACAACTCCGAGTGACTTAATTGTTGGCATATCAAAACCGCCAATTTTATGTAAATTTAGCGGATACAACCGCCAAATTTTATATGAATTTAGCGGATGCAACCGAAAAATCTTAAAAAAATCGTCAAAAACTTGCATATATTTGCAAAAAAAAGTGTATCTTTGCAAAAAATATCAACTATGCATCGTTCCGGTTTTGTAAATATAGTAGGTAACCCCAATGTGGGTAAATCGACGCTGATGAATGCCCTTGTGGGCGAGCGTCTCAGTATTATCACCTCCAAGGCGCAGACCACTCGCCACCGTATCATGGGTATTGTTAATGGAGAGGATTTCCAAATCGTCTATTCAGACACTCCGGGCGTGCTGCATCCCAATTACAAATTGCAAGAGCAGATGCTGGAATTCTCACGCTCCGCCCTCGTAGATGCCGATGTCCTTCTGTACGTGACCGATGTGCAGGATACACCCGACAAGAATGCCGAATTCCTCGAAAAAGTCAAGAACATGGCAGCCGCCGGCACCAAAGTCTTCCTTATCATCAACAAGATAGACTTGACTACCCAAGAGACGTTAGAAAGTTTGGTCGATTTCTGGCATCGCGAATTACCCGAAGCTGTGGTCTTTCCTATCTCCGCCCAAGAGAAATTCGGTATTGACCAACTCTTTGATGCGATTAAGAATGCCCTGCCCGAGTGCCCGCCGTTCTTTGATAAGGATCAATTGACCGACAAACCGGCGCGTTTCTTCGTGAACGAGATTATACGCGAGAAGATTTTACTCAATTACGACAAGGAGATTCCCTATAGTGTGGAAGTGGAGGTGGAGGAATTCCACGAAGAAGAGAAAATAATCCGTATCTCGGCCGTCATCTATGTGGAGCGCGAATCGCAAAAAGGTATTATCATCGGCAAACAAGGTGGCGCACTCAAGAAAGTAGGCACACAGGCTCGTAAAGACATAGAAACATTCTTCCAAAAGCAAGTTTTTCTGCAACTCTTTGTCAAGGTCGATAAAGATTGGCGCAGTAGTCAAAGAAGACTCCGTCATTATGGTTACGACTTGAATGGATAGTACAACCTTTCTATACTGACTGCTTTAATTGAGAAAAGTGTTCTTTTGCGAAAAAAAAGTTAAATAAATTTGTCTATTTGAAAAAAAAGCAGTACCTTTGCACCTGCTTACGACCGAACGCGAAAGGAAAGTTGTCTGAGTGGTCGAAAGAGCCACACTCGAAATGTGGTGTACGCATTACGTCGTACCGGGGGTTCGAATCCCTCACTTTCCGCAAGACAAAAGAAAAGGCACGATGCAAGACAAAAGAAGAGGTACAAGTTTACTTGTGACCTCTTTTGTTATGGCAGAGGAACAAACCGACAATAATAATGCCGATGCCTAACCACTTGCCCAAAGGCAACTGCTCAGAAAAACCAAGAAACATAATCAATGCCGTGAAAACAGGACGGATATTGTTGAATACATTGGCTTTCACCACCCCCACAATACGGACTCCGTAACAGTACAGCATAAATGCCACCGCCGATGACATAACCGCCAAATATGCCAGCGACTGCCACTCTGCCGTTATTCCTTGTGCAATGGTATGTATTGTTTCCGATTGCATGTCCGTAAATGCCCATAAACCGCAGAAAAGCACAAAAGAAACAATTTGTGTATAAAAAATGATAGTAAGCGGATTATATCTATCAGGTATGCGACGCAGCACTACATTCTCGCTCAAAGCAAACATCACCGCCACTATCGCCAGCAATACCCCCCACGGATTACCGACGGAAAAATTATCCGTCCCGACCAACACCAAAACCGCTACACCAGCAGTAGAAACCAAGATGCCCGAAAGCATCAGCGGAGTGACTTTCTCCCGAAGGAACACCCACCCGAACAGCGGTGCCAGTACAGGTGCGACAGACAGCAACGTTTCCGCAATAGTGGGTGTGGAAATCAAATCATAGGTGTACGTCTCCGCCAGATAGTAAAGAAACGGCTGAAACAGCCCGGTCAAGAAGAAAAGCGGCAGGTCTTTTTTATCTGCCTTCTGCAATCGGAACAAGGCACTGCGGCGGGCTACAAGTCCGATAATAAACATGAACAGCACCGACAAGGCAAAGCGGACAACAATCAACGTCAGCGGGCTGAACGAAGTCAGCGCGTCCTTGACAGCAATACCCGATGCTGACCAGATAATCATCGACAAGACAATGGCAATATAAGGCAGCAGTCTATCCATAGTTCTAACTTTCAAAATCGGTTACAAAGATACTATTTTTTTTTGATATTCACAAACAAAAAAGCGGCATTCACGAAGAATGTCGCTTTTTTTAGATACCAATAAATATAGATTACCACTTGGTGCCGAGCATACGGAGATAACTCTTGTAACGCCACTGAGCATTCTCCTGAGCTGCTGCGAAGAGTTCAGCAGCCTCGTTCGGGAATTGTTTCATTACCGAAGCGAAACGCACTTCACCCTTGAGGTACTCCTCGAACTTAGACCAATCAGGTTCCTTGGAATCGAGTTGGAACGGATTCTGTCCTTCAGCCTCGAGTTGCGGGTTATAACGCCACAAGTGCCAGTAGCCACAAGCCACAGCCTTCTCCTCCTCGGCTTGACTCTTACCCATACCGGCTTTCAGACCGTGGTTGATACACGGAGCGTAAGCGATGATGAGTGACGGTCCGGGATATGCTTCTGCCTCACGGATAGCCTTGAGAGTCTGAGCTTGGTCAGCACCCATAGCGATTTGCGCTACATAGACATAACCGTAGGTGGTAGCAATCATACCGAGGTCTTTCTTGCGGACACGTTTACCCATAGCGGCGAACTTGGCAATAGCACCAAGAGGAGTAGATTTAGAAGCCTGACCACCTGTATTGGAGTAAACCTCCGTATCCAGAACAAGGATATTCACATCTTCACCGCTGGCAATCACGTGGTCTAATCCTCCGTAACCGATATCGTAGGAAGCACCGTCACCACCGATAATCCACTGACTGCGTTTAACGATGTGGTCTTTGTACTTCAAGATTTCCTTGCAGGTGTCGCAACCGCAAGCCTCCATAGCAGCCACCATAGGCGCATAGAGTTTCTTGGTAACATCACCATTGTTCTTATTATCCAACCATTGTTGGAACATACCCTTCAACTCTTCGGAACAAGTCGGGCACTCCAAGCCTTTGGCCATCAAATTAGCCAGACGCTCTTTAATCTTGCGGTGTGCGATTTGCATACCGAGACCATATTCGCAGAAGTCCTCAAACAAGGAGTTCGACCAAGCCGGACCACAACCGGCAGCGTTGGTGGTATAAGGAGTGGAAGGAACAGAACCGGAGTAGATAGATGTACAACCGGTAGCGTTAGCAGCTATCTCACGGTCACCGAAGAGTTGGCTAATCAATTTCAGATAAGGTGTTTCACCGCAACCTGAGCAAGCACCGGAGAACTCAAACAGAGGCGTAGCGAACTGTGAGTTCTTAACATTGGATTGAATATCAATCATGTCTTGTTTGCTCTTAACGTTGTTCACGCAGTATTCCCAGTTAGCAGCCTCAGCGCGCTGACCTTCAAGGTCAACCATCTGCAGTGCCTTGCCGGTCTTAGGATTACCCGGGCAGACATCAACGCAGTTGCCGCAGCCTAAGCAGTCTAACACACCTACTTGCATACGGAAATGCATACCCTTGAGGGCGGTAGGAGCTTTCATCTCGCGTGTTTCGCCATTGACACCCTTAACCTCCTCGTCATCCATAACGAACGGACGGATACAAGCGTGAGGACAAACATACGCGCACTTGTTACACTCGATACAGTTCTCGGCAGTCCAAACAGGAACGAAGGCACTCACGCCACGTTTTTCATACTTGGCAGTACCGGAGGGCCACTCACCATCTTCGATACCTTTGAAGGCAGAAACAGGCAGCAAGTCACCGTCCTGACCATTGATAGGACGAACGATATTCGTAACGAAAGCAGGTTCATTGCCGTAGTCAACAGCAGGATCAGCACCGAGTTGGCTCCATGCAGGATCGATGTCCAAGAGTTGGTACTCACCGCCACGATCCACAGCGGCATAGTTTTTCTTTACCACATCTTCGCCCTTCTTACCGTAGGACTTATCAATGAAGTGCTTCATGTCCTCAACGGCTTTCTCTACGGGAATCACTTCTGTGATACGGAAGAAAGCAGATTGCAGAATGGTGTTGGTACGGTTGCCCAAACCAATCTCTTGTGCAATCTTGGTGGCGTTGATATAATAAACTTTGATGCCGTTGTCGGCAAAGTATTTTTTCACTTTATTAGGCAAGTTCTTCTTCAACTCCTCTGCATCCCAAACGGTATTCAGCAGGAAAGTACCGCCCTTCTGCAAGCCGCGTGTTACATCGTACATTTGCAGATAAGCCTGAACATGGCATGCCACAAAGTTAGGCGTAGTTACCAAATAAGTTGAATGGATGGGTTCGTCACCGAAACGCAAGTGCGAGCAAGTGAAACCGCCGGATTTCTTACTATCGTAAGAGAAATAAGCCTGGCAGTATTTATCGGTACCTTCACCGATAATCTTTACCGAGTTCTTGTTAGCACCTACGGTACCGTCAGCACCCAAGCCGTAGAA
>JAKSMY010000084.1 GCA_024400275.1 Paludibacteraceae bacterium
CGGTAGCAAAGGATAATATCCTTGATATGCAAGGAATAAGATTTACTCTTTTTCGGGTCTTTCATCGAGAATTTGCCCGATTCCAGTGTGATGGGGAAAATGCGTTGCTCTATTGGTTCAAACAGTTTATCCACCGGCAGGGCAAAGGTATAGTCCACATTGGCTTCCGGTTTGCCACTGAATGTCATTTTGTCGGCTTCTTGCCCGGCAGCATGATATGCCATTTCTAAGGCTTGTACGGGTGCATCGGTGTTGATAACCAGCAAGATAGTATCCGGTGTACCCCATAAGCGCATGTCGAGCGGCATTGTGATAGCGGCGTTACGTGTATTAGAGAATGCGAATGTGCTATCCTGTTGGTAGTCGGTGTCCCATTGCTCGATGCTGTTGTACATACGCGACGATTTAGCCGTTTCGATTTGCACGTTGAGCGTGTCGCTGAAACCAGCCAATGAGCCAACAACGAAGGCTTGACCGTCACTAACGGCATGTAGGATGCCATCGTCGCTGATGGTGCAATGCGTATTGGCGTCTAACACTTCCCAAGTCAGTGCTTTGGACATCAGCGGAAGCACGAGGTCACCGGAGATGGCTTCCACTTCGACTTCGTAGTCACGGCTACCCAAAACGATGCTGTCAGCGTGTATGCGCACTTCGCCTTCCTGCACATTCAGTCCTTTATGGGCGGCTCCTTCCGGATGGTTGGGAGCGGTAGCAATCAGTGTACCTGTGCCATTGGCAGGACTGGCAGTAAACGACAGACCGTCGGCACTGATGGTGCCTAATGTGGCAGGTTCACAAGAAAGAGTATGTCCTGTATAATCGCTGGTCAGATAGGTGCCTCCCGGTGTGAAAGCACGCACTTGCGGTGTGTAGGTGGCGTATGAAGGCATCGTGATAGGTGCAGCGTCAACAAAGTCTAATTGTCCCACTTCGGTGGTCTTAGGTTCGGAAGAAACGACCCATATAGCATTGGCGACACCGCGAGGAGTGGCTTCGGTGGTCTTGAACATGTTCTCGCCCCAAATATTTGTTTGGGCAGAGCCTCCACCGTCCATACTGGCTGCGGAATATACACCCCAAGATTGGAGAATGTAGCACATCTCTTCGGTCGTTAAACCGGGGTTTTGCACGGACATCCACCATACGTGGTCACCTGCTTGGTTTGTGGATAACACGGTACGTGGGTAATCGACATCATTATATCCGCCATCGTTCCAGTTGCGCCAAGTCAGTTGACCATGATTCATGACCAGACCGTTACCGCTAACCATTTGTTTGATATGCGGACGTATTTCAGGATGGGGACGCGGATAGATGTTGAAGTCAATCGTTATTTGGTCACCAACAGTGATATCGCTCATATAGGTGGCAGCAGTACCAAAGCCTTGTATCGCACCCTGATTGCCGGTAAGGATAGTGCCGCCCTGTGAGGACATATTAACGGCTGTGACGGAAGCCGTCATGGTCTCGTTAATTTTCCACTCATCTACCGTGAAAACGATTTCGGCGCAAGCACCGTGACGAGTGCCGTTGGTACCCATATAGCGGTTGTACAGGGTCATGTTATTTTGCCCGATATATTCGCGGGGGCGGTTGACGTCGGCAAACGAAAAAGTGTTGCCATTATGCGTGATAACACCTTGGAAAGCCACATCTTCGCATGTGGCACGATTGTTTTCGTCAATATAGAAATAGCCCATTTCCTGATTGGGATCCATTGTCTCACTCCAGTGACCACGATTCCAAGTGTTAGGGTCGGTAATCAGTACACCATCTGCCGCTGTACCCTCCAAAGGCTGTCCTAACAGACCTGAATAAGCCTCCTTGCATAGTTGTAAGGTCAGTGGATCTTCTGTGGCAGGGGTAATCGTTCCACTGACACACCAGAAACTGCAGTTTGTACCGGCAACGGGTTGTCTGTCCGTTTGGCTCATGCGCGCGTACATAGAAGATAAGGTCTCGGTGGAGCCGAGTTGATCCTTTCCGTTGACGGTTTGTATTTGGGTGTAGGGATTGGTCAGGTCGGCGTCAATGACAAAAAGGTTACGTATTTTGGAACCTTTGGTCATGCGCAGGGCAGTGTAGTAGGTGCCGGGGCCGACACGATAGGAGGTGATGGTGTCAATAGTAGCAGCGGTGCCGTTCATATTAACGACATGTGCAGAAAGGCTACCTGCACAAAGAAAAGTGCAACATAGCAGTATGATAGCAGGGTGCTTCATGATATTTGTATAATAAACAAACGGCACATCGATAGGGATGTGCCGTTGTGTAATTGAACATACGATTATTGGAAATTAGCGCGGTTATCAACTACTTCCGCGTTAGTCGTCAGGGCGTTCATAACCTGATAGGGCAGGGTGTAGGTGTAACGAGCAGAGAGTTGTTGCATCTCGTTCTCTACATTCATCTCGCCGGCAGCCATGTTGTGGTGGTTGACTTTGAGCATATATACACCATACAGACCCTCGATAGGACGTGTGATAGCCCCTTCTTCAGCCACCATAGCGGCACCCAACACGGCTGGTTCCATGCTACCGTTGGCAAAGCGGATGTCATCCATACGGAGGTTCTCAGCGTGCTGAACGGTGGAGTTGGTCTTGGCAGCAGCCTCTTCCAAGGATGCGCAGCCATTCCAATCAGCCATGATGCGTTCGGCTTTCTTTTCGTTGCGAGCCTTGATAATCAACTCACCTTTTACGTCCTCAATGGCGGCATATTCGCCATCTTGCACATCGGTCAGTACGGCTACAACGAATTGCTCGCCACACTCAAATACATCACTCACGTCACCTTCTTTGGCTTCAAAAGCCCAGCGTACGATAGGACGGCTGTTTTTGAGTTGAGCGATTTTGTCGGTATTCTTGTTCATGCGAGCCTCGGGAATGAGAGCCATGTTAGCCTCTTTAGCGGCATCGCGGATAGCCTGCTCGGTCGGGTTGGCGACGATGAACTGCTTAGCACTATTATAGATAGCGGAATACGTTTTGGATGACGGAGTAACGGTGCGAGCGAGGATGGCCAGTTTAACTTTTGGAGTGGCTTTTGCCATGTCAATCACCTCAAATTCCTGCTCACCATAACCTGTTTCGATGCTGAAGCGTGTGCCAATCTTGCCGGCGAAGGCTTTGTCAGCCATTTCAGGAGTCAGCGCAGCAGCGCGGAACCAGCCTAACTCTTGGTCTTCCTGACCTTCCTGTTGAGCGATGGCTTTCAGGCAAACACTATCCGGTTTGGAATAACCACATTCCACCAAACGAGCCATGGTGTATGTACCCTCTACGAATTGCAGGGGCGAGAAGGCGTCCTTGTGGGCACCCTTGCCGAAGGCAAAGTCGCGATAGAGTTCAGGAACTTCTTCCGCGCTCATATCGATGGCGGTGTACATAATATCGGAGTTGGTGTTAACCACCAGTGCGATATCATCTGTGGTGCGAAACTCTTCTTCAACAGCCTGCAACTCTTCCTGAGCCTTCGCAAAGTCATCTTCTGACGGTTCTACCGAGAACAGAATATACTCAATGCTGCGGTTCGGAGTCTGCTTGTACATAGGCTTTTGTTGTTTGTACATACGTTTGATGTCACTTTTGCTGATTTTAATCAGTGAATCCGGTACATCATAGTACGATGCTACGATATAGTCAGCATCTACGCTTGTTTGGCGGGCCTCAAAGGCATATTTGGCGTCAATAGGATTAGCCTTTACCAAGTGCTGAAGCAGGCCGACATATTTCTCCTGCATTTGTGCTTGACGAACGGCATTCTCCCAATAGAGCCAGTAGGACTTAGCCTGTTTCATTTGAGCAGCAGCCTCGGGGTCGTTAGCGCTTTCATCCAACGAGTGGAGGAAGCGAACCAAGCCTTCACGGGCAAACTGACCATTTTCGTCTTGGAAAGCACGACGCTGAAGGATGTAGGGGTGGGGATTCTCACCGATGCATAACTCGGACAGTTCTTCGGCAGTAACATCCATACCGATTTTTTCACACTCTGCGCGCAGGGTGTAGTCCATCATCATCATCTGCCATACTTGATTACGGAGTTGGGCTGCCAAATCCTCATCAATGTCAGTGCGACCGGATTCCATTTTGTAAACATCGTTGATTTGGTCCTTGGCGGCTTCATACTCAGTGAAGTGCACTTTGTGACCGGCGATTTCGCCTACATACTCGCGGCTGCGGTTAAAGAAACTGCTTCCGGAGTTAAGGAAGTCGCCCAAGATAAATGCTAACATAGCCAAGCCCACGATAACAATCAGGGCGACGCCATGGTTACGAATTTTTTGTAATGTTGCCATTTTGTATAGTTTTTAGTTTCTTATTGTACAATCACGTTTTTGATTTCCCATGTTGCGGACTCGGTGTCGTTGCAGACATATTTCCAAGCAATGCGGCAGTTGGCTGCGCAGTTGGCTTCGGGAATAGCCATTTCACCGGAGTTGACATAACTCCAAGCCGTCGTTCCGTGTGTCGGGATGGCGATTTGTGTCCAAGTAGCCGTTTTGACATCGCCACTGAAATCATTGGATACCCAAACGGTGTAGTTGCTGGTGGGCACGGACAAACTGGCTTTAGGTCCACGAGCATGGTCAAAGGTCAGTTTTGCACCACCGGTTGCATCAAAGGCGGGAGAAATGAACCAGTCTTCGTTGGCAAAGGTTTTAGCCTGCTTATCATCATAGCCGGACATTTTTGCGCCATAAACCACTTTTGATTGAGCATCTACGCTATATACCCACGTTAAGTCACCTAATACGTTTACTACTGTGAACTTATCAAAACTGGCTTGTGTCAGCAGTGTTTCGTTCAGTTTTACACTGCCGGTGATTGCGACCGGTTTGGCACCGTACTCTTTGCCATCCACGATGGCGTAGGATATTTCCTTGATACCGGCTTGTCCGAAGTAGTTCACCAACTTACCATATACAACAAGTTCTTTACCCAACATACCGGCGTTGGCAGGGAGGGTAAACTCACGCATGGCGGTAGGTATATTAACAGCTACCATATTGTCAACCACTGTTTCACCGGCTGCGGCTGCGATAACGATATTCGTACCTTGACCACTATCATTGCCCGTGAAAGGTGCTGCTAACTCAAGGCTCTCAAAGTTTCCACTGGGTCTTACTTGACCAATGATGATACCCTTCACATAAGCGGGACCCTCCTTGCTGCTTGCCAGCGCGATTACGTCGGCTACGGTATATGGTTTTTCCAACGAACCGTCTCCTTCCAAGTCGCCAACGACAATAGG
>JAKSMY010000085.1 GCA_024400275.1 Paludibacteraceae bacterium
CAGGAACATTAATTTCAACTTGTATATTGAATAACGATTATAAATCAGCCAAGCACTATGCTAAAGTAAATGGTCGCAAAACTATGCGTAATTTATGTTGTCAAACTTGGTTGACTTTTCAAATTTTTAGATTTGCAAAGGCCTCTCGCAATAAACTGAGTAAGTGCCGTTAAACTTCACTTGGCACACTATAAATACTGGATTCCCACTATCTGAAAGCGGTTCGTAAGCGGTTCGTAGCGGGTTCCGAAGCGGTTTGTTCCGTATTGTTCTCTGTACTCGTCCCTCTCTCTTAACGCTCCCCGCTCCACCTTGAGGATTTTGAGGATTTGAGGATTTCGAACTGCCCCTTCGCCAACTCTTCGTTCACCCTTGCTTAACATCACAAAATCTTTTAGCGGTAATATCAATCACGATATTGCCGTTTTTTTATGCGTGCTATTCAGTGCCACCATTTCCGGCAAACGTTAAATACCCAAATAATCTGTGATGTAGTGAACACCCATACAAGATTAGCAAAGATTTGCTAAACCTGTTAAAAAAGTTTGCATATTCAAAAAAAAAATATTACCTTTGCACTCGAAACGCATTAGATATAGCATGAAAGTACTTTTAATCAATGGTAGCCCACACAAAGAGGGAAACACCTACATCGCACTCAACGAGGCGGCTCAACAACTCAATAAACGAGGTGTAGAAACTGAAATTATTTGGGTTGGCAATCAACCAATCAGAGGCTGTGTGGTATGCGGCACTTGTAAACACAATGACAATCGTTGTATATTCAACGATGACCCCTGCAACATGGTTATCTCTGCTATGGAGCATTGCGATGGACTTATCATAGGTGCACCGGTTTATTATGGTCAACCTGCAGCACAGGCAATGGCTCTTCAGCAACGTATGCTCTATGCCGGAAGTGCCGCTTTTATGAATAAATCTGCTGCTGCCGTATGTGTATGCCGACGTGGCGGAGCTACTGCCGCTTTCCAATCTTTACAAATGCCCTTTCAAATGTGCAATATGCCAATTGTGACATCACAGTATTGGAATATTGTCTATGGCCGTGATGCCGGCGAAGCTAAATTGGACGTGGAGGGCATGCAGACAATGCGTACCTTAGCCGATAATATGGCTTACCTCTTGAGCCAAATGGCTTCTGGAACCGCATCGCTTCCGGAACGCGAAACAAAACAAGTTATGGGCTTTATACGCTATGACAGATGATGAAAAATATATGTCTCTTGCGCTTGCAGAAGCAGATAAGGCATTTCAAAAAGACGAAGTGCCCATTGGTTGTGTTATAGTTTGTCAAAATCAAATTATTGGTCGAGGACATAATCTAACCGAAACGCTTCAAGATGTTACGGCGCACGCTGAAATACAGGCCATCACAGCTGCGGCTCAAACACTTGGCGGCAAATACCTCACGGACTGCACCCTATACGTTACCGTTGAACCATGTGCTATGTGTGCAGGTGCCATTGGTTGGGCACAAGTCTCGCGTCTTGTTTACGGCACCCCTGATACCAAACGAGGCTTTACCATTCTCGCTCCGCAGGCTATTCATCCAAAATGCTCCATTTCATCGGGAATACTTGCTGATGAATGTAGTAAAAAAGTTCAATCCTTTTTTCAACAAAAACGATGAATTATCCTTTATATCTCGCCCCTATGGAGGATGTAACAGACCCCGCCTTCCGGTTACTCTGCAAACGTTTTGGTGCTGACCGTGTCTATTCTGAATTTATCAATGCCGATGCGCTTGTTCGTGATGTGTCGGCTGCCACCCGCAAACTGACCATCTCTGATGTTGAGCGTCCTGTCGCTATTCAGATATATGGCCGTGATGCAGATTCGATGGCAGAGGCTGCGCGTATTGTTGAGCAGGCACATCCTGATATTATTGATATTAACTTTGGCTGCCCTGTTAAAAAAGTAGCAGGAAAAGGAGCCGGAGCAGGATTGTTGCGCGATGTGCCTCGTATGCTCGACATCACTCGTGCCGTTGTTAATGCTGTGCATACTCCTGTTACTGCCAAGACACGACTGGGGTGGAACAGCGATGAAATTATTATTGTCGATTTGGCAGAAGCTTTACAAGATTGTGGTATTCAAGAATTGGCTATTCATGGGCGTACCCGTGCACAAATGTACACAGGCGAGGCAGATTGGACACTCATCGGTGCAGTCAAAAATAACCCGCGTATGCATATACCAATCATTGGTAATGGCGATGTCACCACTCCTGAACGTGCTAAGGAATGTTTTGACCGGTACGGTGTAGATGCCATCATGATTGGACGTGCCACCTTTGGCTGCCCGTGGATATTTGAGGACATTAAATCCTACCTCAATGCTAATCATACATCGTGCATTGTTAATCGTCAACCTCGTACTATGCAGTGGTGCGTCTCTGTGCTAAAGGAATATGTGGAGCGTTCTATAGATTGGATAGGTGATGAGCGAAAGGGAATTGTGCATAGTCGCCGCCATTTTGCCAATAGTCCTGTTTTTAAAGGATTATATAATTTCAAGCAGACTCGTATTGCGCTTCTTCGTGCCGAAACAAAGAACGAAGTTTTTGCCATTATGGACGATATTGTTCGTAATTACTAAAAAGTGGCACGCAGCAACAAATGTACATCGGTGCGTGTGGGTTTATTGTCTCCTGTCCACTGAGGGTGGTAAAAAGTCTCGCTGACGCGGCAATATGCCGATAAATTCTTGCATATCTGGTACCGCATATTGAGATATAGTCGTCCTCCTACATGATAGGTGGCTGGAATAGACATGGCATATAGCACATCGTTCTCGTATATATAAATACGGTTGTCCCATTGTTTGACATCAAAGGCTTGTACTCGCAGTTGTAGGGTAATGGGAACTTGCCGAAAACTGTAATGTACGTCTTGCAGAACACTGAATCCACATGTTGGGTTGTTAGTGCCTTTTTTGACTAAAGACCCGTCTAATTGGGTGCGAAGATGCCAGCCCCCTTGATTCCAATTAAACTGGTAACGTAATGAATAAGTGTCTGTCACATATCTGCGTTTGGCACGAAACTTCCAAAACATGGACATTTCTTGATTAACCTCAAAGTCGGCTTGCCCCATCATATCCCAACCCCAACTGGCTTTTGGAATACCGTATTTAGGACCGGAAAAGTAGAATCCGTCGGCATAAATAGAAAATCTCCATTGGGGAACTAACTTAATTTCGGTACCTATATAAAGTCCATTTTCATCATTTACTTTGCTTGTTTCTGCAAATGTTTGGGCATATCGGCTGTAGTAAGTTGGCGAATAATAACGATAAAAGAGTAAAAATCCAAGTCCGTTGATGGGGGAGAGTCGGGCACCAACTATTGTTCCCCAACCCCATTGAGAGGCATAACTGGTAGCCACTTCTCCCCATAAATCCCATCGCCCCATATTATAACGTGCATTTACTCCGAAAGCAGTTGCTGTGGAGTCTGTTCGATAGATGTTTTCTATGGCTGTCAGTCCTATCTTCCATTTGTTATGTTTATAAGTGGTGTTGAATCCAACCACATGGTGCCATAAACTGTCTTTCTCCTTGCGAATAGAATATAGGGCGGTTATGTCTAAAGAACCGAATTTTAAAGTAGATGCTATACCATGTAAATAATCGTATGAATCACTTGCAGAACTATATTTTTTTACACCTTCTGCACCATTGGCTGATGACATAATATAGGTGCTTTTCCCCATGTGAACGGCTTGACCTAATATCAACCCTTGTCCGAATTGACCTTGAAAATTACCGATTACTAAAGTCTTTATGTGAGGAATCATATTGTTTAATTGAATATATCCTCCGTAATTGAGTTCCTTCCATGGCACACTGGCACCCCGCTGTAGTGAGAATCCTGCCATTACTCTGTTTTTGTAGTTAAATCGATAACGCAGATTGCCATAAAAAGGATCTTCTTTGGCATTTTCTATATTGCGCGCATCTGTGCGTAGCGTTAGTTCGTGTTTGGCATAATGAAAAATTTCACGGGGATAAATCTGTTCTTGAATAGTTGGCTTTTCGGTTATTACAAAATAGCTTAAGTTACGTATTTCATAATCTCGCAATCCTGGAACTAATTGTAATTCATATACGCTCTGCATAGGATGCTTATAAACGTAAGTTAGGATGTTGTCTATTTGCAGGTCGCTTAAAAAACGTAATCGTTGCAAATCTTCTTCCGTAGCTGTGTTTAGATCAATGCGTTGATTATGTAACTCCATTAATTCTTGACTCAAATCTTCTAAATTGCCGCCATATTCTTCCACTTGTTCATAAATGTCGCTGATAATATCAGATATGGTTTGGGCATTTAATAAGTTTGAACAAAACATTAAAATACTGATATAGACAATGTACCGCCTCATGTTTTCATTCTATAGCATAACTCATTAAGAGAATGCAAAAGTACAAAAAATAATTTGAATTTCCAATAATTGAAGCGATTTCTTACGCTTTACTATCACGCGCGCGCACGCGATATAGATTAAGGTGGAGATGTTTTTTTGAACAATTTCGGTTTTTTACTTGGTCATGTCCGAATAAAGCAGTACCTTTGCAAGCTTTTTCGCCGTTATGGTAGCGACCCTGCAAATGTGGTTGAAAAAGCGACAAATTTGCTACAATTGAAAATCAGTGACTTACAAAGTTTTTTTCAGAAAAATGCAAAAAAATTTGGTCATGTCAAAAAATTGTTGTAATTTTGCAGCCGATTTCGCGCCGAAAATCATGCCGGCCTACGAAAGTGATAATGATTTCTTTTAGAAATCCGCTTAAAAGCGACCTTTGAAAGATTGAAACAATTTGATGTAGTACAAGAATTTGTACGGAAGCAATTTACGAAACGCAAGTGGAGAAATTTCTTCTTGTACAAGAAAAAATTGGGAATCAAGGACAAGCATTGTGCATTGTGCATTGTGCATTGTCAATTGTAACAAAGTTCCCTGTCAAGTACACTTTAGATAAATCGGTTATTCTGAGCTAAAAA
>JAKSMY010000086.1 GCA_024400275.1 Paludibacteraceae bacterium
ATGCTTCTGGACGAAGGTTCGTTTGAAGAAGTAAATATGTTCCTTACCCACCGTTGCCACGACTTCGGAATGGATAAGAAAGTGTTCCTGGGTGACGGCGTTGCCGTTGGTTCGGGTACGATTGATGGCCGTTTGGTATATGTCTTTGCACAGGATGCTACCGTTATTGGTGGTTCGTTGAGCGAGACGATGGCCCTCAAGATTTGTAATGTGATGGACCAAGCCATGAAGATGGGTGCTCCTATCATCGGTCTGAACGACTCCGGTGGTGCCCGTATTCAGGAAGGTGCTTGCGCCCTGGCCGGTTATGCTGAGATTTTTGAGCGTAATATTTTGGCTTCGGGTGTTGTTCCTCAAATCAGTGTTATCTTTGGTCCCTGCGCCGGTGGTGCCGTTTATAGCCCTGCGCTGACTGACTTTATCATGATGACCGAGCAGAACTCGTACATGTTCATTACCGGTCCTAAGGTAGTAAAGAGTGTAACGGGTGAAGATGTAACCGTTGAGCAATTAGGCGGTGCCAAAGTACACGCCAGCAAGTCGGGTGTGACCCATTTCGTGGCTCCTACCGAGGAAGAGGCAGTGGCTATGGTTCGCAAACTGGTATCTTTCATTCCGCAAAACAACATGGAGGAGGCTCCGATGATGGAATGCACCGATGATCCGATGCGTATTGAGGATGCACTGAACGAAATCGTTCCTGCCGATCCGAACAAGCCTTACGACATGCACGAAATCATTAATCTGATTGTGGATGACGCTGACTTCTTTGAGGTACAGAAGGACTATGCCAAGAATATCATCTGCGGTTTTGCCCGTTTCAACGGTCGTTCGACCGGTATCATCGCCAACCAACCGAGTTGGTTAGCCGGTGTGCTGGACTGCGATGCCAGCCGTAAGGCAGCCCGCTTTGTCCGTTTCTGCGATGCATTCAACATCCAGATTCTGACTTTGGTAGATGTACCGGGCTTCCTGTGTGGTACAGGACAAGAGTATGCCGGTATCATTGACCACGGAGCAAAGTTGATGTTTGCTTATGGTGAGGCTACCGTTCCGAAGGTTACCATTACGGTTCGTAAGAGTTATGGTGGCAGTCATATCGTTATGAGTTGTAAGCAATTACGTGGCGATATGTGCTACGCATGGCCGAATGCTGAAATCGCCGTTATGGGTGCCAGCGGTGCTGTGGGCGTACTGCAAGCCAAGGCGCTGAAGGCTATTGAAGACCCGGAGGAGAAGAAGAAATTCATCGCCGAGAAGGAAGCCGAGTACAAAGACCTGTTCGCCAGTCCGTATCAGGCGGCTAACCGCGGTTATATTGATGATGTTATTGAGCCTCGCAACACGCGTGCCCGCATCATCAACGCCTTCGAGAAACTGCAAACCAAGCGCTTGCAGAATCCGGTGAAGAAACATAGCAATATCCCATTGTAATTCTCAATTATCAATTTTCAATTATCAATTACTATGGAGTTATTAGCATTAACCGCAACCGGGGCTGAGTGGAGTTTCATTTGGACAGTGACCATTTTAGGTTTCTGTCTGGTGTTGCTGCTGCTGTTTGTCTTCGTGTTCATCATGAAGGGCTTAGGCTGGATTATGCAACCCAAGAAATCCGCTTCCGTGAAGGCAGATGAAGGCACTAAAGCCGCCATTGCCACCTCGTTGGCACTCAGTAAAGATGAGGACGAGTTGGCAGCCGTGGCTATGGCGTTAGACCTGTATTACAACAGCCTTCACGACATGGAGAACCCCCATCTCACCGTTCATCAACATGCCACTGCATGGCATGCCATTCACTAACAGAACAAAACAAAAAAAATCATGAAAGAATTTAGTTTCAAAATCAACGGTCAGGAATACAAGACGACCGTTAACGAAATAGAAGGTGGTATCACCGAAGTTACCGTCAATGGTAAGAAATATGCCGTTGAAATGGAGAAAAAAGCCGCTCCGAAAGTAGCCGCACCTGCACCGAAAGCCGCTGCTGCTGCACCTGCCGCTGCCCCGAAGGCTGCTGCTCCTGCTCCCGCTAACGGCATGCAAGTTAAGAGCCCGCTGCCCGGAAGCATTATCAAAGTGTTGGTTAGCGAAGGTCAAGCCGTAAAGAAAGGTGATGTTCTGCTGCAATTGGAGAGCATGAAGATGGCAAATGACATTGCTGCCGAATGTGATGGTACTGTTAAACAAATTGCTGTAAGCGCAGGTCAAAATGTTATGCAAGATGACCTGTTGGTTGTTCTTGGCTAATTATGGACGGAATAATTGCATTTTTCCAGTCGATGGGATTTATGAACATCATGTGGCAGCAGGCTGTCATGTTGTTGGTTTCATTCTTCCTGTTGTTCCTGGCCATTAAGAAACAATATGAGCCCCTGTTGCTCTTGCCGATAGCGTTTGGTATGTTGTTGACCAACCTGCCCAATGCCGGTATGTTCCATGAGGAGTTGTGGGCATCTTTCCTTCAGCCGATGCTGGAAGACGGTGTGACCCCCAACCCTGCATACCACAGTTATGGTGCTATCCTCAAGAACGCAGGTTTGTTGGATGTTATGTATATCGGTGTGAAAGCCGGTTTGTACCCCTGCTTGATTTTCATCGGTGTGGGTGCGATGACCGATTTCGGACCGCTGATTGCTAACCCCAAATCGTTTATGTTAGGTGCGGCTGCACAGTTGGGTATTTTCATTACTTTCCTGTGTGCCAATGCGTTAGGATTCACTCCTGCCGAGGCCGGTAGTATAGGAATTATCGGTGGTGCCGATGGTCCTACCTCTATTTTCCTGACCAGTAAGTTGGCTCCGCATTTGTTAGGTCCTATCGCCATTGCAGCCTATTCGTATATGGCATTAGTGCCGGTTATTCAACCGCCTATTATGCGTCTGTTGACCACGGAGAAAGAGCGTAAGATTAAGATGAAACAACTGCGTAGCGTGAGCAAGACGGAGAAGATTGTTTTCCCGATTATCATCACGGCTATTGTAGCGTTAGTTCTGCCGGATGCTGCGCCGCTGATTGGCTGCCTGATGTTGGGTAACCTGATGAAAGAATGTGGTGTGGTTGACCGCCTGAGCAAGACGGCTCAGAACGAGTTGATGAACATTGTTGTTATCTTCCTGGGTCTGAGTGTCGGAGCCACGGCTACCGGTGCTACATTCCTGAGTGTGAAGACATTGCTGATTTTGGCAATGGGTATTATTGCCTTCTCGTTGGGTACCGCAGGTGGTGTTATGCTGGCCAAGTTCATGAACCTGTTCAGCAAAGAGAAGATCAATCCGCTGATTGGTTCGGCAGGTGTGAGTGCTGTTCCTATGGCTGCCCGTGTCAGCCAGATGGAAGGTGCCAAAGCCGACCCGAGCAATTTCCTGCTTATGCACGCCATGGGCCCGAATGTTGCCGGTGTGATTGGCAGTGCCGTTGCCGCTGGTATATTGCTGACAATGCTTGGCTAATACGCATGTTACGAATAAACAATAAGGTCGCTCCGGTTGGGGCGACCTTTTGTTATAAGACCAAAAAATACACTTATTTTGTTTAAATGAAAAAACTATATTTTATTATATTGTTACTGCTCGCCTTTACACCGGGTAGTTTTGCCTTACCGCGCGTGCATATCATAGCCACAGGCGGGACGATAGTGGGCACTACCGAAAAGGGTGCTTATGGTTACAATGCCGGTCAAGTGGAAGTGAGTCAGTTGTTAAGCAGTGTGCCTCAGTTAGGTAAATTGGCTGAAATTGATTACGAACAGTTGTGCCAAATTGGTAGCCAAGATATGAATGAGACGATATGGCTGCAACTGGCACAGCGCATCAATTTCCTCCAACGGCAATGTCAGTACGATGGCATTGTAGTAACTCACGGTACGGACACAATGGAGGAAACGGCATATTTTCTCAATCTAACCACTTATGGTGCTTGTCCTGTCATTTTAGTAGGTGCAATGCGCCCGTCCGATGCCCCACACGCTGATGGACCCGATAATCTGATTACCGCCGTCAAAGCCGCTATCAATAGAAAAAATAGCCATAGAGAAGTGCTTTGTTGTCTTGGTGGAAAAATATATGAGGCGGGCAGTGTGTTCAAGAATAACACCCGCGAGGTGGAAGCGTTTGCCTCCAATCAAACGAAACGTGTCGTACCCCCAACAGCCTCAACAAGTTTTGATATTGAGGGAGTTACCGAGTTGCCAAAAGTAGGAATTGTGTATGGTTATGCAGGTTGCTCCACCCTACCATTTCAGTCTTTTGTGGAAGCAGGCTACGATGGCGTTGTGATTGCCGGAGTCGGTATGGGCAATCTATATGCAGCAGTTGATACAATAGCCATGACAGCAGTGCAACAGGGGATGGCAGTTGTCCGTTCCAGTCGTGTGCCTTATGGAGGGGTATATACAGCATTGGGTGAGACAGATGACTATCAAAAAGGTTATATTGCAGCGGGTGATCTCAATCCGCAAAAAGCACGTATTTTATTGATGCTTGCCCTGCTTCAAACCCGAGATACGAAGCGTTTGAGAAGTTTTTTTCTGTGAGTTGGTGACAAATTATTTGCATATTCCAAATTTTTATTGTACCTTTGTAGCGTTAAAATGTTACAGCCATAAATGAAAATCAAGATAGTCACATTAGGATGTAAACTGAACTTTGCCGAGTCCAGCGCGTTGATGAACACGCTAATCGCCAAAGGACATAGCCGCTGCAAAGCCGGCGAAAAAGCCGACGTCATCATCGTCAATACCTGCACCGTCACTGACACCGCCGACAAAAAAGACAGACAGGCTATTCATCGGCTAAAACGCGAATATCCCGATGCCAAAATAATCGTCACCGGATGCTATGCGAGGAGAATGGGACAGGGTGATATACTCAAAGAGATAGACCATATCATTCCGAAAGACTTGGAACATTTTCACCACGCCTACTCACGGGACGACAGAACACGCTGCTTCCTCAA
>JAKSMY010000087.1 GCA_024400275.1 Paludibacteraceae bacterium
ATATTTGCTTTCGTCAACCGGATATATCGATTAAATAATAATCATTTTGAAAATAAATTTGCACATATCAAAAAAAAGTTGTACCTTGGGCAAGCTGCCTGCCGCTGTGCGGCATTCCCCCCAATGTACGGTCGCACGTTTATTAATATGAGCCAATTACGAGCAAAAAGGCTAAAGCCTCTCATTGACTGTTTTTCGGTAGTCTATCGTGAGTAAACTCCCATATTCTACCTAAAAAACACTCAATAATAAAATAATTTTTATTTTTTTGCTCTTAAATTTGCTCATACCAAATTTTTGTTGTATATTTGCAGCGTGAATCTGTTGTGTGTAGACAACACTTTTATAAAAATTTTGATTAACATAGACAACACTTAAGTTATTATCGATAGCATTGGAGATTTGCAGAAACCAGACAAGATATATCTAAATAATCCGAATCTACTTTATGCTCTAAGTCCTATTGCGCCCGAGATAGGTACGGTGCGTGAAACATTTTTTGTAAATCAAATAGCATCTATCGGACATCGTGTAGAGTATGCCGGTTATCATAAGGGCGATTTTCTTATAGATAGACAGATTACCATAGAAGTAGGCGGACTCGACAAAAACTACGAACAAGTAGAAGGTAATGAGCAAGCATACATTGCTGCTGATGATATTGATTCTGCTATTGGTCACAAGATTCCTCTTTGGGCATTTGGTTTCTTGTATTAGTAATAAAAACACTTTTTTTCTTGTAAAGTGTTGCACATATCAAAAAAAAGTTGTACCTTTGCAGCGTGAAATGTTGGAAAAGTGCGATATTTATCTGGTTTTTACCTTAGAAAAGTGCGAAAACAACCATAAAATCATATTGGAAAAAATGCTGAATCGTAAAATTGATGCTATTATTGAAAGGCATTATGCTACAGAAAAAAAGCCTTTATTCTTAACCGGAGCTCGTCAGGTTGGTAAGAGCTATGCTATCGAGAAATATGCGCGTGCGCATTTTCCCATATATATAGAGTGTAACTTTTACAAAGAACCGCAACTTGTTGATTTGGTGCGAAACGCCACAAATGAAAAAGATTTGTTGAGTAAACTTTCTCTTTACAAAATGGTGTCTTTTGTAGAAGGGCAGACCTTTATTTTCTTTGACGAAATACAAAAATGTGCCGACATCTTAACGTGGATAAAGTTTTTGGTGCAAGACGGACGCTATTGTTATGGTATAAGCGGCAGCTTATTGGGCATAGAGCTCAAAGGAGTTCGGAGTTGGCCGGTTGGGTATATGACGGAGAAACAGATGTATCCTATGGACTTTGAAGAGTTTGTTCTTGCCATAGGTTTACCCAATCAGTGGATAGATACCCTTCGCCAAGCCTATGAGCAAAAAACACCATTAGATGAAGTTGTTCATCACAAGATGATGGAATTATTCCACCTCTATCTTGTGGTAGGTGGTATGCCAGAGGCGGTACAAAAATACGTAGATACACACGATTTTGTGCAAGTGTTAGAAGTTCAAAAAGCAATCTTGGCTCTTTATAAACATGATATTCAGCTTTATAATCATGGAAGGGAACTGAAGATAAATGAGATATTTGATCTTGTCCCATCAGAACTGAACGCTCAAAACAAACGATTTGTTTTCAAGAATCTTCACGACAAAGCCCGTTTTGATAATTGTCAAAATGACTTTTTATGGTTAGCACAAGCGGATATGGCATTGCCAACCTTTAATGTGGAGGTGCCCACTTATCCCCTAAAACTGAGCGAGAAACGCAACCTATTCAAGTTTTTCCAAAACGATGTCGGCTTACTGTGCTCCCAATATGCGGATGGCGTGCAATTGAAATTAGTGCAAGGGCAAGTAAACATCAACTATGGTGCGATTTATGAAAACGTCGTAGCACAGGAATTGCATGCACATGGTTGGGATTTGTATTATTTTACCAACAAGAAACAAGGAGAGTTGGATTTTCTTTTGGAGCGAGACGACAAGATCGTGCCTGTAGAGGTCAAATCTGGTAAAGATTATGAACGTCATAATGCGCTTACAAATGTAATAAACAGTACAGAATATAGCATTGAGAGTGCTATTGTTTTATGCAATGATAATATAAAAGTGGTAGGAAAAACCATATATGCGCCAATCTATATGCTGATGTTTATCCAAAAGCAGCAAATCGACTCGCCTCTTATCTATAGACCCGATTTGACTAGTTTGGTATGATTCTGCCTCTCCGCCTAAAAAGCGCATATGGTTTTGCCAAGTGCGTTTTTTTGTGCGATTTTGCAAAAAGTTTACTTTTTTCTTGCATATATCAAAAAAAAGTTGTACCTTTGCAACCGAACTTTAACGAACAATTATGGAAAAACAAGACGAATATTCATTGTCCATGCAGCGGACAAAAATCATGATGAGCCTTAAGACATTTACTTTTGTAATGTTCTTAGGGCTGTTCCTTTTGGGTATCGCTATCTTCCAAAACGCTATCCAAATAGAACAAATCTTCGGCATCCTACAAGAGCAGTTCCCAAACCAAGAACTATATAGCGTCTTGCAATATGTCGGGCATCAAAATGTCGTCAACCTGTCGCTGTATATCCTTATCGCCCTTATATACACGGGTGCTTTGGTATGGTTAGGCTTCCATTTCCATAAGATGATGAAGGAGTATAATACCCAACTATCCACACTATCTAAACAATTAGAGGCACTTCAGCAACTCCATCCGTTGACATTGCCGAAGGCGTTGGATACAGAACGTGCGCAGAAATATCTGCAAAAAGCCATTGATGCTAACCTTATCATCACGACCGAAAACGGACTTCGTCGCGTGCCGGAAAACTGCAACAAGACCCAACTCGTCTATCTGCTTGGCAGGATCTACTGCCATAACAAGACTGACAAACTGCCAAATGACGAGTTATGCAAACTCTTCAATGAGACGCGTTTGGAAAAAATCAACTACGACATCTTTTGCAACAATAACGGCAAACCTGCTCATTCTGAATTGATTGACGCACTCTTCGACGAATAGGTGATTTGGGTGTCACCTCAGGTGTCCTGCTTCTCCTCTTTTTTTTCTCACTTTTTGGTATTATCTTTGTACTGAATTTCGGTGCAGAGATTTTTGCCATGTCTGTCATGTCTCTGCCATTGAGATTCACAATTAACCTATTTTATTAACCTTATTAAACCTAAATTTTATGGTACAAAACAACATCCATTTGACTGAGTGTGACGACTTACAGATCACGTCGCATCTCAATGTAGAGGCACTGCCTCAGTTCTTGCAAGACCTTCTCACCGTGGCTCACACCACCGAACAAAAGGACATGCTGCTTATGAGTTCGCTCACGACCTTATCGACCGTGATGAACTCCGTCTATTTCCGTTACGGCACCACCGGCAAACGCTACTATCCCGAACTGATGACGTTCATCATGGCAGGGGCAGCCAGCGGTAAGGGTATCGCCGAACTGAGTAAGCGTCTCGTGGAGAAAGTGCATGAGGATACTCCTCTTATTATCGCGGGCGATAGCACCTATCCCGCTTTCTACCAACAGCTGTTCGACCAAGACGGCTGCGGACTACTCTTTGAGACGGAGGGTAGTGTGATAACCGACATCTGGAAGGGTAGTGCGATGAGTTACAACACCGCTTTGCGTAAAGCCGCCGAACACGAGACCCTCAGTAAGAACCGCATTAATAGCGGACAGACCGAGATCGCCTGCCCGAAGGTAGGGATGATGCTCACGGGTACGTTCAGTCAGTTTAAGGCATTGGTGCCGAGTGTGGAGAACGGTTTCTTCTCGCGTCTGATGACGGTCGTAGTAAGAGAGCACCAAGACTTCGATGGCTCCGCCTTCCTGCCGAGTAACGAGGGCGCAGAGGTGGAGGCGCTTATTGGGCGCCTTGCTATGCAAGTGAAGCGCATAGCGGAGAGACTAGCCCCTATCCCGACCTTCCCCCCGAAGGGGAAGGAGGAAGGTGGAGAGATTGAGTTTCGTTTGACAGCGGAGCAGGCGAGGTTGTTGGGTCAAGTGATGGAGAAAGAGTATAAGGAATACGTGCGCGTGTTGGGCGACGGCTTCCATGCGAGTGTGGTGAGAAATGGTATTAACGTGATGAGGATAGCGGCGATATTGACCGCCTTGCGTCATTGTTCCTCTCTATCGTCTACTAACGTATCCGATATATCGGAACCCCTCATCTGTTCGGATACTGACTTCCAAACCGCTATGGTCATCGGCACTAAACTCCTCCTTCACGCCGCAGACGCTTATAACCAGATAGCCACTGCTGATCGCGAAGCCGTCCCTTCCATCAAAGGCTCCTACCAAAAGGACACCTTCTTCGTCTCCCTCCCCAACTCCTTCTCCACTGGCGAGTGTCTATCAATCGCTGATAAAATGGGCATTAGTGAGCGTTCGACTAAGCGCTGGCTGAGCCAATGGGTGGAACAAGGGCAATTAACCCATACGCATGGAGTTTGTCTTATCCTGAAATAAGTAGACACTAAAAAGTCTACAAAATGTATCAAAGAG
>JAKSMY010000088.1 GCA_024400275.1 Paludibacteraceae bacterium
GACGGCTGTTGGCCCTTATGCATACCGCAGACCTGATGGTATTTATGTAGTTCCCCTTGGTTGTCTTAGACCATAATTTCCGACCTATTAGTCAAATGGTAGGCTGCAAAATGACCTATAGATGCGTATATGCTATTTTACAGACTGCTTTTTGACCTATAGACCTTTTTTTTACTTCCGTTATGCCTAACACAACAGAAGTAAAGCTAACCATTTGTGCCGTTGGCATCGAACCAACATTTGACACAATTTTGTGTTTTATAAAAGGAAAGACTGATAACTTGTTGATTATCAGTCTTTGTGGGCGTTGACGGATTCGAACCGCCGACCCTCTGCTTGTAGGGCAGATGCTCTAAACCAGCTGAGCTAAACGCCCTTTCGTACTTGATTTCCGAAAGCGAGTGCAAAGGTACAATTTTTTTTTGACCTGACCAAATTTTTCAGTAAAAAAATGCAAAAAAGATGCATTTTTTTGTTTCTGAACTATAATTTGACCCGGTAGACATTCACTATACTATCAAATTCTGCCTTCATACTGCTTGGTACGGGTTCCACAGGAGGACTGACCATCTTCAGCGGATCAATAGGCGAACCACCCTTCCACACACGGAAATCGAGGTGCGGACCGGTAGAGTTTCCTGTAGAGCCTACGTAGCCAATTACTTGACCTTGACTAACATGTTTGCCAACCGCAATATCCTTGCCGTATTTGCTCAAATGCAGATAGGCAGTTGTATAGGTCGAGTTATGTCGTATCTTCACGGTGTTACCGCCACCGCCTTTGTAGCCCTTTTCTACCACTACCCCATCGCCAATCGACACCACAGGCGTACCCATCGGTGCTGCGTAATCAACCCCTGTATGCGGACGAACCGTCTTGAAAATAGGGTGCTTGCGTGCGTACGTAAAGCGCGAAGATATGCGTTTATAGTTCAATGGAGCTTTCAGAAACGCTTTTTTCAGCGACTTACCGTCACCATCGTAATAACCTTTGTTAAAATAAAAAGCCTCTTGCCATTTGCCTGCATGATAGAAATTAGCAGCATATATACGACCGATGCCGATGCATTCATCATCCACATAGTGCTCATCGTAGTAAACACGTATGCTGTCACCCTTCTGCAGACCGAAGAAGTCAATAGTCCACGCATATATCTCGCTCAATTCCAATGCCAAATCAATGGGTAAATTATTGCCTACCATCGCGTTCCACAGGCTGGATTCGATTACCGCCTCTGCTTGACGTGCCAATGTATCTACAGGTTTAACAATACGCTCCACATGCAGCGAGTCCTGCAAGTGCAGCACAACAGCCTCACGTACATCTTTGATATAGACCCAGTAGCGTAATTGTTCCATGCCGCACGTATCATTCTGGTAAAAAGCATAGTACGTTTTTCCGGGACGTAATTGGCGATAGTCGAACTCATTACGGGGCAAAGCACAGATTTGCGCCACCTGCCAATTGGTGGCACCCAAATTATTGAATATACCTCCCAATGTCTCACCGCCTTTCACACACCCCGTATCTACACGATAGTCATCGATTGAAATACCAAATTCCAGGCGAGGTGCTTGTTCTTCTTCCTTCGCATCAGTATTTTTTTTGCCACAAGCCAAGACAGACAGGGCTATCAGCGCACATACTATCAACTTTTTTAATTTCTCCACTTCTCTAAACTTTAAACTAAATAGTAGGATATTTACGGAACCATGAACTGATTCGCAATTTGATAACGCCCAGCAAAGCCTCCGAGAAAATGCCGCCGGACATCTTGCTGGTGCCGCGCTGACGATTGATGAAAATAATAGGAACTTCTCTCACACGGAAACCTATTTGGACTGCTGTAAATTTCATCTCTATTTGGAAGGCATAGCCCTTGAAACGAATCTTATCCAATTCGATTGTTTCCAATACGCGACGTTTGTAGCCCACAAAACCGGCTGTTGTGTCGTATATCTTCACGCCCAAAACCAAACGTACATATTTACTGGCAAAATACGACATCAGCACACGTCCCATCGGCCAGTTGACCACATTAACGCCTGTTAGATAGCGGCTTCCGATAGCCATATCGGCATTCGAATTTGCTATAGCGTCGTATAATTTAAGCAGGTCTTGGGGGTTATGGCTAAAGTCTGCATCCATTTCGAACACATAGTCATATTGATGTTCTATGGCCCACTTGAAACCTGTTATATAGGCTGTTCCGAGTCCCATTTTGCCGGGACGTTCCAGGATAAATAGACGATCTTTGCAAGTCGTGTCCATCAAACGCTTAACAATATCTGCCGTTCCGTCAGGCGAACTGTCGTCTATTACCAAAATATGGAAATCAATAGGCAGATTCAATACGGCTCCGATAATAGCCTCGATATTTTCCTTTTCGTTGTACGTAGGAATGATAACCAATCTCGTATCCATAGTTGTATTTTTTCTAATGAACTTCTTTATTCTTGGATAAAATTGTCATCTAACACATAGACGGGACTCGGAGTCAAACGGTCTAAAGTTCGGATAAAAATATCTTGTCCGGGAATGATGCCGGCATCTATTAAATAGCTGCTCACGGTTCGATATGCCATCTCAGGATCGTTATTTTCTTTGCTTAAGTGGCACAGAAAGATATTTTTCATGTCGCTATGGTAGTTTTCCACCAACAATTTGCCACATGTCTCATTGCTTTGGTGCCCGCGTGGGGATAAGATTCGCTCTTTCAGATAGGTGGGATAGGGGCCGTTAAGCAGCAACTGTTCATCATGATTAGCTTCTATCACCACGTGATTAGCCACTTGCAGCGATGCTTCCAGCGCATGGTTGGGCTCGCCGCAATCGGTAGCTATCATAAATCTTTGTCCGTGAATATCAATCAAGTAGCCCAAACAATCCGTAGCATCGTGGCTGATACCGAAGGTGGTAATATCCATGCCAAACAATTCAAACGGTATCCCTTTTTCAAAGTACCGGCGCGAGGTACGCAGTTTTTCTCTCACACCGTAGTTACGGTCTATGCCCTCATGAATCTGACGGGTGGTATAAATAGGGATATGCAACCGTTCTCCCAGCATACCGACGGCACGGATATGGTCGGCGTGGTCGTGTGTAACCAACACTCCCATTATGTTTTGAAGGTCCAACCCCATCTCCCGCAGATGTCTCTGTATCGCACGCGCACTGATACCGGCATCGATCAAGACACCGCGTGTTCGTGTACCCAGATAGTAACAGTTTCCGCTACTGCCGCTGGCAAAACATCTGAATATGACTTGTTCTTCGTCCATTCTACCCATTATACGAAATTTGGGCGCAAAGATACAAAAAAAATCGCATATATGCAAATATTATGCAAAAAAAACGGCAACCCAACCATCGGATTGCCGTTTTTCGATATACAAAAACGCTTATTCTGCGGTTTCTTCTTTTTCAGCTGCTTTTTTGGTTGTTTTTTTAGCAGCCGTTTTCTTTGCAGGCTTTTCTTCTGCTGCAGGTTCTGCCATTGTAGCCTTCAGATTAGCCAGTACATCAAGGTCTCCTAAGGTCGTTTTTTCCATCTTAGGCATTTCGGGAGCAGCTTCTTTCTTGGCAGCCTTGCCGTCTTTGGCAGGTGTTTCGGGGCGAGCTTCCCATGTACGCAAGTGGCTCAACAGAATGCGTTTGGCATCTTTATTGAACTCGATTACCTTGAAGTCCATTGTGTCGCCAACTTTGGCAGCAGGAGTTTCTTTGTCCTCTTTTTGCATGTGGCGAGCTGTGCAGAAACCTTCAATACCGTCTTCCAAACGTACTACGGCACCCTTATCGCTCATTTCAACGATTTTGCCTTCGACAATGGTATCAACAGCATACTTGACAGCCAATTCTTCCCAAGGATTCTCCTCGAGTTGCTTGTGGCCTAAACTCAAGCGGCGGTTTTCTTTATCGATTTCAAGAACAACAACCTCGATTTCAGCACCAATTTGTGTGAACTCGTTGGGGTGTTTGATTTTCTTGGTCCAGCTCAAATCGCTGATGTGAATCAAACCATCTACGCCCTCTTCGATTTCAACGAATACGCCAAAGTTGGTGAAGTTGCGAATCTTGGCGAAGTGGCGTGTACCGACGGCATATTTATCCATCACGTTCTCCCAAGGATCGGCTTTGAGTTGCTTGATACCCAGACTCATCTTGCGCTCCTCGCGGTCAAGAGTCAAAATAACTGCTTCTATCTCGTCACCTACTTTGAGGAAATCGTTCGCGCTACGCAGGTGTTGGCTCCAACTCATTTCGCTGACATGTACCAATCCTTCTACGCCCGGTGCAACTTCAACGAATGCTCCGTAGTCTGCCATAACAACCACTTTACCGGTAATTTTGTCGCCCACTTTCAGGTTAGCGTCCAAAGCATCCCATGGATGAGGAGTAAGTTGTTTCAAGCCGAGAGCGATACGTTTCTTATCGT
>JAKSMY010000089.1 GCA_024400275.1 Paludibacteraceae bacterium
AACCGTTGAACTGAGAGGTTCCGGGGGTTCGAATCCCTCTCTTTCCGCAAGGAAAGTTCGGGACGTTTTATACAAGATGGAAGAAAGTTTACTTTCGGACAGATTGGATAAATACGTAACGGGAATACCTTGCAAGGACGCTCCTGGCAAGGCATGAGGATTACGGAGAAATCCTCTCTTTCCGCAGAAATCCTCTTATAAGATGTATAACATATAACTTTTGATACTATGTATAACACCTTTTTATGCATTGCTATTGCAGCATCTGTTGTTTTTATTATCCAGTTTGTTATGACCTTGATCGGACTTGGTGGGGATACCGATGTCGATGCGATTGATTCCGATGGCTTGGATACCGATACGGTCGGTGTCTTTACCTTTAAGAACTTGGTCAATTTCCTGCTCGGTTATGGTTGGGCAGGAATATGCTTTTATAATACCATTTCATCTACGTTGTGGTTACAATTAACAGCCATTGGAATAGGTTTATTATTCTTCTTCGGCTTTTGGTTGCTGCTCAAGCAAATACTCCGTTTATCGCAGGATAGCACGTTTCATGCCGAGCAAGCAGTAGGACTAACGGCTGATGTCTATCTGCATATTCCGTCCGGCGGACGTGGCAAAGTGCAGTTCTCGTATCGTGGTAGCGTACATGAATTGGACGCTATTTCGGATGCCGACATTCCTACAGGTGCCAAGTGTAAGATTGTGGGAAATAAAGGCGACCTGCTCATTGTCGAAAGAATCTAACAAATCTCAATCATAAATTATCAATCATCATGACACCTTCTATTATTATTGTAGTTGCCATTGTTGTGGCATTTGGTATTGTAGTAGCGCTTATCAAACGCTATAAACGTTGTCCTTCGGACAAGATTCTTGTTGTGTATGGTAAAACCAGTGGCACCTCTGCCAAATGTATTCATGGCGGTGGCGCATTCATTTGGCCTGTTATTCAGGACTATGCTTATTTGAGCCTGACTCCTATTTCCATTGAAGCTAACCTGACGAATGCCTTGAGCCGTCAGAATATCCGTGTGGACGTACCTTGCCGTTTCACGGTTGGTATTTCTACGGAGGCAGATTCGATGAATAATGCAGCAGAACGCTTATTGGGACAATCTCCTCAACAAATTGAGCAACTGGCTCAAGATATCTTATTCGGTCAATTGCGTCTGGTCATTGCTACCATGTCTATTGAGGAAATTAACTCCGACCGTGACAAGTTCTTGGACAATATCTCGAACAATGTCGAGATCGAATTGAAGAAAATAGGTTTGCGCCTTATCAACGTCAATGTAACCGATATCAAGGACGAGTCCGGATATATTGAGGCATTAGGTAAAGAAGCAGCCGCCAAGGCCATTAACGAAGCCAAGGTCAGCGTGGCTGAACAAGATAAGATTGGTGAAATCGGTAAGGCAGAAGCCGTCCGTGACACGCGTATTCGTACTTCGGAAGCCAATGCCGTTGCTGTTAAGGGTGAAAACAACGCTAAGGTAGAAATCGCCAATTCGGATGCTGACCGCCGTCAAAAAGAGGCAGAGGCTAATCGCTTGGCCGTAGCAGCAGAGAAAGTGCAAGAAGCTATGGCGCTGCAAGAGGCATACGCTGCCGAGCAGAACGCCGAGCAGGCACGTGCTGAACGTGAGCGTGCTACGCAAAACGCAAACGTCATCGTACCTCAAGAAATTGAGAAGAACCGCCGTATCATTGAGGCACAGGCAGAGGCTGAGAAAGTACGTGTTAACGCCAAAGGTGAGGCTGATGCTATCTATGCTAAGATGGAGGCGGAAGCCAAAGGTCTATATGAGATTCTTACCAAACAGGCTGCCGGTTATGAAAAGGTCGTTAATGCTGCCGGTGGAGATGCCGACAAAGCATACCAATTGCTCTTACTCGAAAAACTGCCTGAACTCGTTAAGACGCAAGTGGAAGCCGTCAAAGGTATTAAGATTGACAAAGTTACTGTTTGGGACGGTGGTAAGGCAACGGATGGCAAAACATCTACAGCCAATTTTATCAGCGGCTTGATGGGCAGTGTTCCCCCGCTCAATGACTTGTTCAAACAAGCAGGAATGAATCTGCCTCAGTACTTAGGACAACCTCAAAAGGATAAACCTGAGAATCACGAGAAGAAGAAATAAAATGAAACGGGCGGTGAGCATTTGCTTACCGTCCGTTCCACTCACCAACGGTAAGCGTTCTTCCGTAAGCCGTCATTTTGTCCGCTATTCGTATATCCATCAGCCATTGTGCCACCGCCTGCATCTTCTCTTGGTCAAAGTAGAACACCGCTTTTTTATCCGTCATCTTAAAGCCACGCAGCACGTCGCAGAAATGCACCACCGCATATTGCGGCAGCGCGTCTAAGAACGTGCGCAGATAGTTGCATTCGTTCTCGTTCAGTACAGGTTTGTCCCCGTGCCGCATTTTGGACTCATTCGACATCCACAAGCGCATCATGCCCAACTTGTCACCTTGTGGCCAGCCGTGAGCATTATAATACTCGTACATAGCTTGCACGTACTTTTTCGGATTTAGATAACCTTTCTCTCCGATGATGACTTTGTAATAAAATTCTTCTTCGTGCGTGTGCGTAATACCCACACTATTGTAGTTTCTTTTATTATTATTTTCTTTTTGGTTACTTTTTCTTTTGGATTTGGACGCATTTTGCGTTGAGTTGGACGCATTTTGCGTTGAGTTGGACGCAATTTGCGCCGTAATAGTACGAGATATATCTGCTATAATTAGTCCTTTGTGTTGTAGTTTTTTCAGCATACGAAGGGCTGTATCACTACCACCACACACACTTTTATAGGCTAATTCTTCTGCACTCCCTACCCACGGCGCATTTTTGCACAGGTAGAGCAGAGTAGAGAAAACCATCGCTTCTCCACCCTTCAACTCTAATCCGTGCATCATATCTACATCTATTCGGTAAAACATTGTGGTCGCGTCCAGTTCCCCTTGCCAAATAGCGTATTAAGCGTTTTATCTACGTGGTACAAGTCACGATGTGTAAAGACAAAATAGACTATATCTTGCTTCAATTGGGCGCGTTTAAGTGAATTTATGTTGTATTGTTGCACCCAACTTTTTAGGCTCTTATCGGGATTTTCTACTTTCTCCGTCAGTTCCATATAGTCGATGTATTCCATCAGGACATATCCGGCATCCGAACGGTGGATTTGTAGCCCCCTAAGATAGAGGGCTACTTCTCCGATACGTAACTGCAAATTTTGTGTGCTTTTTTTACTGCTTTTTTTAGCCATTTTTGTGTCGTTTTAATAACGGTTGATAAACGAACGATGAACGAACGATGAACGAACGATCAAAAATTTGGAATGGACAATAAATTGTGCAAAAAGTAGAGCCTTCTACGGTATAGATATTTTGGGGCTGGTGTGGTAGGAGTTTACTCATAAAAACAACAGCCTAAAATAGATATAGGACGGCGTAGCCGTTTGCACAATGTTTGTACATTTTAATAAAGCCGCAGACGCTCCTTCGGGGGAATGCCGCACATAGCGGCAGGCGGCGTCCGAACGAACGATGAAATTATTATTGTTGCACCCAATTGATGTCCTCAAAATATAGGCTCTCATCAACCTTTCTTGGCTTGGCTTTTTTGTACTCTTTTTGCTTGAGTAATTCACGGACACGGTCGATAAAGTGCTTATATATCTTCATGCCCTGTTTGTTAATCTCTTTCTCATTTTTGACGTAGGTGCTTAATTTCTCGTCCTTGCGTACCAGATTGGTAAAGTCCGGGAACACACCCACACGGAATTTACAGCCCTCGTATTCGATAATCGGCTGTTCTGCCATTTCTTTATCACGCTCCTCGCGTGCAAAGTTGTAACTGACTGCCTTAAATAGTTCGGGTTTCTCCACCCGCAACTGGTTCAATGCCGCCGCCATAGCTTGCCTACTAATGTCCGCAATACTGACTATACACTGCATAACGTTGTGGTAGTTCTGCAATGGGCTATCAATGGGATAGGTTGCCAACGCGTCAAAGGCGGTTAATACTTGATTGCACATGTTCTGTTGTGCGTTAGGGTTGTTACCGACCATATCAGTAACTTTTACTTTGTTGTACTTCATAATGATTAATTGTTTAATTAGTTAAATAAATTGTACATTGTACATATCTAAATTGTACATGATAACAAGCTCTGCTTGTGCTTTGTTTCTTTTTCTACCGCTGCGGGTAAGATTTTACGCACCGCTTCTGCCAGTTCGGGGAATTTGTCGGCATAGAACCAAAGACAGGTTACTTTGCCCCTGATGGGTTGGTCTATGGTGCGACCT
>JAKSMY010000009.1 GCA_024400275.1 Paludibacteraceae bacterium
TAATGTTGATCATTTTTTGATTACTAAATGTGTCAACCTATTTCAGGATAAGACACATCCTATACTCACTATGTAATAAAAATACCTATTTGATAGATAAAAAGCAATTTTATTGCACGAATTGTTGTGTATGTCAAAAAAATTTTGTATCTTTGCAAACGATTACGATTTAATTACTAACAAAAATAATATTTTATGAGTATGAAGAAGATTTTTACATGTGTTCTGGCAATCTGCTTTGCCGTGCCGATGTTTTCGGAAAGAATTGTTACTGAGAATTTTGAGTATCAACTTGGTGGACTGAAAGGACAAGGCGATTGGGTGGCAAAAGGCACTCAAACGAGTAATCCAATCCAAGTAGTTAATTCTCCGCTTACGTATCTTGGCTATATGGATAAAGCTATCGGATACGCTGCACAAATTGAAGATAAATCCACGTCCGACGAGGATTTATACAGACCATTCCCTGATTCTAAAAAGATTGATAGCGGAACAGCGTATATGTCTGCACTATTCAAAGTGACCAAAAATATAGTTACCGAAAATCCTACCTATTTTTTGGCAATGACAAAAAGTTCAACAGGTGAGTATTGCAAACTTTTTGTGCTAAAAGGTTCTTCTGAATCGACGTACAAAATCGGTATAACAAAATCCGTTACTACCGCAACCAGAGTGGCTTATTGTAGTCAAGAACTGACTGTAGGTACAACATATTTATGTGTGTTGGGCTATACTTGGAAAGATGACACTTCAGACGATGTCGCTTCTCTATGGATTAACCCTACTAACTTTACTACTCAACCAACTGCCGATGCAACAGAAAGTTATAGTACGGATGCTTCCCAATTGGACGGTTTTGAACTACAACAGCGTTGTACGTACAATGCTACTTGCCCTGTTGTTACCGTAGATGGTATTCATGTCGCTACTGCATGGGCAGATTTGTTTGATGGGGGCGGTACAACAACTGCTTTGAGCGTAAGCCCGGAGACTATTTCAGGAGGTTATATCTTCCAAGGCGACAACAAGACATACACTATTAGAGTAACCGGTCAATTGCTGACCGAAGGCGTGTCCATTTCGCACACCAATAAGGAAGTAACGCTGTCAACCGGCACGATTGCCAAAGCGGCTGCCGAAGAGGGTGTTGACATTACCGCTACTCTCAAAGCCAACGCTGTAGGCGAACAGAAAGATACGCTTGTGTTCACCAGCGGTGAGTTGGTAAAGAAAATACCGATGGCGTGGAATACGATTGGCGTAGTCAACTGCGCCAGTGTAAAAGCACTAAAAGACTCTGTAAATGGTCTTGAGGGATATAGCATTTATGTGCGTCTGACAGGCGAAGCCGTTGTTACACGCGATACCACTATCTCCGGAGTGCGCGAGTTATATGTGCAAGATGCCACCGGCGCAGCCAAACTAACCGATGAATATGAAATGTTGGCAGCCACAAATCTGGAGGGTGCCAAGATTAAGGATATGCTATTCATTAATGGCGAAGCCGGTTTTGGAGTGCAACCATTTATTGCACAAGGAACACCCACCGTTGTCAGCACGGGCAATAAAGTAGAGCCGCAAGTGGTTACCCTTGCCGAACTGCAAGCCAATGCAGCCGACTACCTGCTCGAACTGGTACAAGTGCAGAAAGTGACCTTTGCCAAAGCCGGAGAGACTTTTGCCAGCGGGCAATGGGCAATCAGCCAAGACGACAAAACAGCCAATGTGAAGGTGGAAATGAGTACAGGCATTACAGGACATGCGGTACCCGAGAAAGCCAACGTGACCGGTTTTAGCCTGAACACAAGCGGTAGTGTTATCGTGCCACGCGATATGAACGACATCGTTGACGCTAACCCTGTGCTGCTTGTAGATGGCGGTTTTGAGAATTTCGAAACTAAACCACAAGGACCATTTGGAACTATAACCACATATAAGGATTGGACTATTAGTGGCGTGTCCGGTATCAGTACCGAAGCCACCGACATCAAAGAAGGCAAGAATGCTTTCCGTACCACGTCTGACCTATCTATGAATACAAATATGTACCAATCGGTTGATATGACCTCGTTTGCCGAAGGAGAGACTTTCCAATTGACTTTGTGGTACAAAGTGCTGAACAGCAAGGGAGATGATTTGACTCTCAACTGCTATTGGAGCGAATACAGTGGCATTACAGATCCCAGTCAAAGCATAGACCATGACACCGACAAACTACAAACCGTATTACCCAAAGGTGAAGGCTGGACAAAATATAGTATTCAAACTACCAAACCTGCCAAAGGTAACCGTTTTGAGTTTAACTTGAAACTGCTCAAAAAAGCCGAAGTGCTGTTGGATAGTTTCTGTCTTGAACCGGTGGAATCTACCGAACCTTGGTTTGCTGTAGTTCCCGAGAAAGAGAGCTACGACGTATCGGCTGCTATAAATACGGAGAAAACTGTGGCTACATTGACTATCAAGCAAAAGAACTTGACACAACCTGTCCTGTTGGAGATTTCCGGCACAGGCAAAGACCAATTCGCCATTAACAAAACACAAGCCACAGCAGCCGAAGAAACAGTGGTAGTCACCTACAAACCGACCAAAGTGGGTAAATGTTCGGCAGTGCTGAATATCATCGATGACGAGTGCCAGGCTACTACATTATTAAATAAAGCCATTGGATTGTACGGCTCGTGCTACGACCCGTCTAAGCCGGTTCAACTGACTTTGGTGGAGCCCGAAAAGAAAACATTCTCATGCAAAGCAGAGGAAAAAGACAGCACCACCTTCAAGGTAAGCAGCGAGAACGCTGTGGATTGGGTACATGTCGTGATTGAATCTACGCAGCAGGTGCAGGCTGACGGCGGTTTCAGCTTGGATGGCAGTTTCTTCAGCAAGAATGAGGAACATACTATTAAACTGTTCTTTAAACCTATGTTTGAGGGCGACTATGCAGCAACGGTTAAAGCATATACGGAAGGATTTACCGATACGCTCAAATTCAATGTAACCGGTCATGCCGACAAGGGCGGAGATAAGCCAATAGTAGTTGATTACGACACGGTATTTACATGGAATATGGAAAATCCGTATAAATTGTTGGACGAAGGATTTGATATGGGTACCGATTTACGCAATAAAACACTCAAAGTAACCGATTGGCATAACGTTGTAACAAAGGGTAGCCGTGCATGGCAGGGCTTTGACAGCGACACTACCAAGGTGGCTAAAGCAAGCAGTTATAAGATGGGATATACCATTCCGGAGGATATGGAAGCATGGCTCGTAACGCCTGCGTTGGACTACCTGAACGCAGAAACCAAAGTGTTCACCTTTAAGGTAATGAGTGATATTCTATTTGAAGGACAAGAACACAAACTGGAGGTTTATTATATTGATGCCACCGACCCGAAAAATCCTCTCTTCCAACACCTCAGCGATGTTGACCCATTAATCCCAGCTAACGATGGTGAATTGGAGTACACTTGGTATCCCATTCAAGTCGGTCTTGCCAATCAACCTATTGCCGATGTCTTCTTTATGGCGTTCAAATTTACCGGCAAGGCATACAACAATGGCGGAAACTATTTCTTGGACGATGTAACGTGGGGTAAGGAAGAAATCATAACCGATGATGCCCAACACAAAGCCAACGAACTGATTCCTGTTAAGATGTTGATTCGCAACCAATTCATTATCTTCAAGAACGGTATCCGATATAACTTGTTCGGGCAAGAAAAATAAACATCTGATAATTTATGAAGAGATTATTGCTTTGTCTTTTTTGTGGGTTAATAGGCGGTTGGCATGTCATCAGTGCCACCGTCTATTCTCGCGTAGGTGCTAAACCTGCAACAGGGTGGCCCGGTAAATACTTGATTGTGTATCAGCCGTCAGAAACGGAAGCTTACGTGTGGAACGGAGAGGATGCCAATAATAATTATGTCAAAGCAACAGTCTCAAATGGAAAGATAACGGCTGATAATCTGGGTGACTACGTGGTTATTGTTAATGCAGAATCAACGAACGAATACGGCATTAAAACAGGCAACGGTTTTATTCGTACGGAAGCCAAACAAAACAGTTTATTAACCGATGGCAAAGGAGCGCAATCGTGCTACTTGGCAATGAACTCAGGATATACTGACATTACGACCAATAACGGCACTCAAATGTTGGTGTATAATACCTCTAACAAACGTTTCCGCTTTTATTACGATAACACCAAGAAATTTACCGGCTATCAGCATTTGTATCTCTACGTAGAGGGGGACCAAGAAGTTGTGGACGGCAGCAATAAGTTGGACATCAACTATGCTCAAGCCGATTTTTATGCTTGCCAAAGCAAATTCTCGCCGGCAGATGCACAATATTATTACGTGGAGTTGTCGTTGCTGCAAGAGGAAGATTGGGACGCTGTGCCGCAAGTGGGACTAACAATCTTGGCACCTTCTCAATACTCTATTGCAGGCACATATAAGTCATCGCATTATTATCAAGATGGCAAAGCCTATTATATCCACGAAACAGGCGGAAGTGCTTATTCCTATATTATTTTTCCAAGCAAAGAAGGTGGCACAACAGGCAGTATAACCGATTGTGTGATGACTATTACTAAAGTGGGACCTTCTTCGCTGCCGAATGCTTATATTTATCATATCAAGTTAAATCTAACCGATAGCAACCGCAAACTATGGAGTTTGGATAAGGACTTAGATGTGTATGCTTGGTGGATGGATTGTGACCGCAGTGGCAAAGAATTGGTAGATGAAGAGCCCGTGGCTTTTGCGATGGAGAGTGGTAACCATAATCCCACTACAGCATGGAGGGAAATAATAAAAACAGGGACATGGCAGGAGGGTAAGAGTTACCTTATCAATAATCAACTGCTGATTTATTGCAGAGGATTATGGTACGATATATTGGGAAAACAAGTACATAAATAACCTTATAATATAATATACAATGGAAAAACCTTATGTGTTAGGCCTCGATATGGGAGGTACCAATAGTGTATTGGGTATTGTAGATGCACGTGGTCATGTATTGGCTCGTACCGCTATTAAAACGGCACAATACCCTGATATAAATGATTACATTGATGCGCTGTATAATGCAGCAGTGCAGATTGTAGAGCCGGTTGGCGGCTTTGAACAATTCCGTGGAATAGGAGCAGGTGTGCCGAATGGTAACTACTACACCGGTATGATTGACGGTGCTATGAACCTGCCTTGGCATGTCGTTCCTTTTGCCAAAATGATGAGTGATAAATTTGGTTTGCCTTGCCGCCTGACCAACGATGCCAATGCCGCTGCACAGGGCGAGATGGTCTATGGTGCTGCCAAAGGAATGAAGAATTTTATCATGATTACGCTTGGAACAGGTGTTGGTTCCGGTATTGTGATAGATGGCAAAGTAGTATATGGTCATGACGGCTTTGCCGGAGAATTAGGTCATACTTGTGCCGTGCGTGGTCCGCAGGGACGGCCTTGCAACTGTGGCAAAACAGGTTGTTTGGAGGCTTACTGCTCTGCAACGGGAGTCGCCCGGACAGCTAAAGAGATGTTGGCAAACACAGATAAACCAACTATGCTACGTGATATAGAGGCTGATGTCATCACCTCTTACGATGTATTCAAGGCTGCTGAAGCCGGTGACGAAGTAGCAAAAGAGATATTTGATTTCACGGGTACTATACTTGGACAGAAACTGGCTGACTTTATAGCCTTCTCTGCTCCGGAAGCCATTATTTTGTTTGGTGGTCTTACCAAGTCCGGTCATTGGATTATGGATCCTGTGGTAAAAGCCATGAATGATAATGTGTTAGGCTTGTGGAAGAACAAGGTTAAAGTGCTCTTCTCTGATTTGAAAGAGGCTGATGCTGCCGTACTTGGAGCGTCTGCTCTGGCATGGGAATAAAATTCTCTATATTATTTCAAATCCCCTCCTGGATTCAGCATTTGGTACATGGCGTAACTTGGCGGGGAGATAAGCATAACAAATGCGTCTATTTGACCTTTGATGATGGTCCGGTGCCTGAGGTAACGCCTCAGGTACTGGATATTTTAGATAAATATCACGTCAAAGCCACGTTTTTCTGGGTTGGCGAGAATGTGTATCGTTATCCTGATTTGGCGCGTGAAGTGTGCCGGCGCGGACATACAATAGGCAACCACACGTTTAATCACTTGCCCGGGTGGCGTACCGATTATCCTATTTACCGGTTGAATTGTCAGTTATGTGACGAGGTGATTGAGCGTACTTTGGGCAGTATGTGGAATAACCGCCATCTGTTCCGTCCGCCACACGGTAGGCAGACACCACGTCAGAAACGTTGGTTGTTGCGTAATGGCTATCGCATTATGTTGTGGGACGTGATTACACACGATTATAACACGGTCTCTTATACCCCTCGGCGCGTGTTACGCATTGTGCGTCATTATACGCGTAATGGCAGTATTATACTTTTCCATGACAGTAAAAAAAGTGCCCCCAACACATTGGAGGCTCTTCCTAAAGCCATTGAATGGCTTTTATCGCAAGGGTACACGTTTGGTACCTTATGACTATTTCTTGTTATTGTTCGCTCCGGCATCTTTGCGAATAGCATCGGGCTTTTGATTTAAGAGTGGCAAGGATTGCCAATCAAAGGTGTCTTCAAAGGTCCAGTTGGCACGCAAGGTCAGTTTTTTATGGCAGTAGAACACCTGTTCCGGCTGACGATGTTGGGCAAAATCACCTGTTGTCCATTTGCCGTCACCATTCTCGTCTAAGAAAAGGCGCATATAGTATGTCCCGGGTTCCAGATGGCTGAAGAGCGTACCATTCTGTGTTGCCTTGAGGGTGCGAATAGGTTTGTCATTACTGTTGAGCAACTGGATATAGGCATTTTCAGCAAAAGGAGTGATAAAAACGGTTATAGTGGCATAGTCTTCCAACGGACGAATATGTATCTTATAGTTTTCCGTGTGGCTGGCCATACCATAGACATCGCGTACAGCACCCGAATCAACTATGATTTGGTAGTGTTGGTCGTTTTTCCAGTTGGCGATTAACTGTAATGCCATGCCGATTGAATCGTACTTGCTGACAAGGCAAGGTATGTCATTCCAAACCGTATCTACCTTGATTTGCAGGTGGAACATATCCTTATCAAAGTCTGCAATCGGTGTACGGCTGGTAATCAGTACAGTATCAAAATAGTTGAAAGACTGCGAAGCATTACTCTTCAGCGGTAAGCCTTTTTGAAGTCTTTTTCGTTCCATATTAGCTTGTGTTCGGGCATTGATACGCGGGGCACGATAGACAGCATAGATTGTATCTGTTTGCGGAATCAGGTTGAGCAGTGAATCGGACTTGTAATAGGTCATCACAAACGATAGACTATCCTGTTTAATATCTGCGGAGTCGGTCAACCAAATAGCGATGGTGTCTTTATTAGGCGAAGCCTGTATAATACTGGCTTGCGGCAGTCCGGACAACACAGGCAGGCTGTCTTGTTTGGAACCGAACACCAACTGAATATGATGGGCTTCTTTGCGGAAAGCGCGTTGGAAATACTGTTTTTGCCGGTCTTCGGTAAAATAGCGAAGCAGCAGATTGGAAGGCTCGTAGTAGAAATACTCTGCCGTGATAACACTATCGGGAATAGGTTTGCCTTGAGCGTCTAACGTGTCTGGCAGGTAAAGGGTGTCTGTTTCGCTGCTATAAGTGATATAGGGAGTAATCATTTCTTCCTGAAAAGCCAGTCCTTCGCCGGGTTGGTAGTAATAGTCGCGACTTTGGTCTTTTAGGGCGTAAAGTTTATATGTCCCTGACTTAACGTTTTTAATAGAGAATTCCCCTTCGGCATTAGTGCGCCCGATACGGAGGAAAGGTTGGTGCATAAAAGCCGAATCGGTTGTGTCGGTGTGCAGACCGATTACCAAACCGGATATCGGGTTGAGGTCTTCGGCATTGATGACCTGACCATATACTTCCAACGAATCGATTTGCTCACCTGTAGAGAAAGATAAAGAGTAGTTTTTCAGCGGGTTACGTTCGTTATTGTCCACTATTTGGTCACCGAAATCAATGGTGTAGGTGGTTGAATCTTGTAGTTCGTCTTGGAATTTAACAACCACTTTCTTGCCTTCTGCTTTTATTTCCGGCGGTCGTCGTTGAGGCGGTGAAATCAATATATTGTCAATGGAGCCTTCCAACTGGATATATTCGTCAAAAGTGATGGTAAATTCTTTGGTCTGAACGTTCCGTGCTCCGTTTTCTACGCTCATCTTGGTTATTACGGGTGGAATACTGTCAATAGGTCCTCCTTGCGGTCCCATACCACGATTGGCACAGCCGGGTAGAAGGACACATAATACACCATGCAGCAGGCATAGTGCCACCAAAATAATATATCTATTCCTTGTTTTCATTCTTAGTGAAGCCTGCAATGGCTTGTTTAAGTTCTTTGTCGTATCTGAGCAGGTATGCGATACGTCCTTTTTGGAAATAATAGCGTTGCACAATCTCGCTGCCCAAGGCTTCGCTTACCGAATCCCAGTGACGGCAGATAGCTTTTTTGTAATCCGGTTGGAGTAAGGGTTCCAAGTCTTCTATTTGCTTGAGGGTAGTAGAGTCTATATCCTCGTGCCGGGCTATGTCTAAGGTTTGCTTGAGCGATTTACCGGTTTCTGTCTCATAGGTAAAATGGCGTGTTTCCAAATAGGAGATAAAATCGTCTCTGTCTGCCTCGGTCAGCGTGAACTCTGTAGCCGGTGCTATCGAACTATGGGTAGCGTAGTAGCGTGTGGCATAGTCGAAGAACATCTGCTTGACGTATAGCGAATAGGTTATATCTACTTTATTGGAATCGTTGATTACGATGTCCGGCAATATGCCGCCGGCTGTGTCGCGTTTCAGCGCATTGCCTTTTTGCCGTTCGGCATAGTCGATGGCTTGAATACACCGTCCTGAAGGCAGGTAATAGTGGGCAGTCGTTACTTTCAGATGGCCGTCGTAGGCAATAGGGCGAACCGATTGCACCAAGCCTTTACCGAAAGTACGTTCTCCCACCAGAGTGGCGCGTTTCATATCTTGCAGACTGCCGCTGACTATTTCGGCGGCAGAGGCTGTGTTATGGTCCACTAAAATGACCAACGGCATTTGGGCATAGAGTGGGAACGTAGAAGTGGTATAACTGCGATTGGATAATTCGGTTTTGCCTTTGGTAGTCACCACTTCCGTACCTTTATTCACAAAATAACCCACAATCTGTATTGCTTCGTCTATGATACCTCCGCCATTGCCTCTCAAGTCGATAACAAGGCGTTCGATACCGTTTTCACGCACCATTTTATCAACTGCTTCCAAGAATTCGTGGCTACTGCCTGCGGTAAATTCACTGAAGAGGATATAACCTGTTTTGGGAGATAAGGTATCGGGTAGGGCAGTGGCATAACTGACGGCCGGCAAGTGTATTTCTTCGCGAATAATTTCACGGGTAAAAGGTTTGGGATTGCCGTAACGTTTTAGGACAAGTTTAACCGGTGTATCAGCTTTTCCGCGCAATTTGTCACTCACTTCTTTGGTTGTTTTTTTGAAGCAGTTCATGCTATCTACTTCCAAAATCGTATCTCCTGCCAGTATATCGTTCTTTTGGGCGGGCATACCGAGATAAGGTTCGCTGATAACCACCACCGAGTCTCGTTGCATAATAATAGCCCCTATACCTCCGTATTTGCCGGTGGTCATCAGTTTAAGGCTGGCATCGTCTTCTTTGGGTATATAGACGGTGTAAGGATCTACATGCGACAGCATGGCTTGAATACCTGTCTTCAAGAGGTCCTTGTAGTCTAAAGTATCTACGTAGTTCATATCCAACTGACGCATCACGTCGTTGTAGATGTGTAAACTGCGATTAACATCTACTGTCTTGATACTGTCCGTTGCCCATATAGTCATGCAACTGACCAATAATATGCTAAATAACAACTTAACTCTCATATCTCTAAACTCTAAACTATTTCAGTTTATTGGGTACAAATGCGCTGACGTCTTTGTTGTATGAGTACAAATCGCGCACCAAAGTGGACGAAATATGTGCGTATTCCGGACGTGTATAGAGGAGCATAGTCTCGATGCCGCCTATTTGTTTATTGGCCTCTGCCATATTGCGTTCGTACTCGAAGTCCTCCACGCAACGGATACCGCGTAAAATGAACTCTGCCCCCACTTGTTTGGCAAAATCCACGGTCAGGCAGTCGTATATTTGTACGTCTATACTGGGGTTGTTGGCAAAAATCTTTTGAATGGCTGCCAATCGTTCCCGAATGGGGAATGTTTCTTTTTTGACCGAATTACGGCCGATACCGATGGTAATATGGTCAAAGAGTTTCAGTCCACGGTTCACAATATCGTAGTGACCGATGGTAAAGGGATCAAACGAGCCCGGAAAGATGGCTTTTTTCATAGTTGATAACGGGATTATGATACATCTCGTGCAGTTTATCCATCAGGAATGTATCGTCTTTGTTGGGTATATTTATCTTGTTGTATTGCCGGTGCAGATAGGTTTCAAATTCCGTGCCGCGTTCAAACATCTCGTAATTGGCGTGTATTTGTTTATCTATTTGGGCAGCCACGGCATTTATCAGGTCATTTTTGTTCATCTGCTCCAATTCGGCTCGGCGGCTGTCTATCCAATGGTTGATAGATGGTGTCATTCGGAATATGACACGTCCTTTTTGACCGTGTATGCCGGTGTGCATAGATAATAAGTCGTCCTGTTTACTTTTCTTCCAGCCCTCTATATCGCGTTTCAGTTGCATCTCTTGGGCTTTGAGATAGTCGCAGGGGTCGTATTCGTAACTGATACTGACGGGACATATATTCAGTGCTTTCAGGGTGTCTAACACCGTGTTGTGCCCTTCGTCTTTTGTCATGGTCAGCATTTTCAGTACAGCCGGTTGGGTGCGGTCATCGCCGTCTTTGGCACGTCCTTCGCGTTGTGCCAGCCATATACTTTTGCCGCATTTACGCAGGTGTTGTATGTATTCCGACAGGGTCTTGCTGTGTTGCAGCAACTCGCGTGGTGAGCCATCGCGAATAACCACGAAAGCGCGGTTAAAACGTACAAACGGTTCTATCCACCATTTGCCGAATAGGTTGTTACCTATGCCGATAAAGGGACGAATACCGTATTTTCTTTCGAGAAGCATACTCAGCCAAGCCGAGTCCATCACGATGTCGCGATGGTTAGTCATAAAGAAAGCGCCGTGACGTATATCTTGTTCTATCTGTGCTTGTTGTCCGGCTGCATATTCCAGATGAAGGTAAGTCGTTGTCCTTCGGGCAAAACCTGCCAAGCAAGGCCAGTTAATCAGCGCATCGGCTATCATGCGTGCCGGCTCGATACGCCATGCTCGTATGTCTTTGTATTTATTCATCTTTATTCCACCCGGCAATTGCCGCCTTTGTGGCTTCCCTGTAGGCAACCATCAGTCCGCCTGTACCGAGCAATGTGCCGCCAAAATAGCGCACCACCACCACTAATATATTGTCCAATTTGGCTGCATCTATGGTCCGTAAGATAGGGATACCGGCTGTGCCGTGTGGTTCGCCGTCATCTTTGGTCCGGAAGAGGTTTTCGCCAAGGCGGTACGCGTAGCATACATGCCGTGCATCGTGGTATTTCTTTTTGTACCACGTTATTCGTGTTTTGGCTTCTTCTTCGTTACAGATAGGTTCTGCAAAGGCCAAGAATTTACTACCTCTGTCTTTGTATATCCCTTCGTAAACCATAATTACGTTCCGCGGCTGCAAAGGTACAAAAAAAATTGCATTTATGCAAAAAAAATGCACTTTTTCTTGTTTTATTGCAAAAATTGTTGTACCTTTGTACCGATTTTGGGAAAATGTATTATGAAAAGACCACATATCGTAAATATGATTTCAACTATTACGCGTCAAGAGATGCCCAATGCTGAAGTGTTCTTATTTGGCAGCGAGGCAAGGGGTGAGGCTCGTATAGATAGCGATATTGACCTTTTAATTCTTTTGAATCAAAATCACGTTTCTTGGCAAGACAAGGAGCGTATTGTTGCACCTTTGTATAATATTGAGTTGCAAACATCAACCATCATTAATCCAATCATCTATTCCCAAGCCGATTGGAAGAATCGTCCGTTGGATTATTTTAAGTTGAACGTTATGAATGAAGGAGTTAGACTATGAGTGAAACATTAGATGAAGAAAGCAGGAAGTCACTTGTTTTGTATCGTTTAGAACAAGCGGAATCCACATTGCAAGACGCAGAGTTATTGTTAGTCAATGACCGATTAAACAGTGCTGCCAATCGCATTTACTATGCTTGTTTTTATGCTACAGAAGCATTGCTCATAAAATATGCTATTCGGGCAACCACTCATGCAGGAGTAAGACAGATGTTTGGCTTGCATTTTGTCCAATCCGGCAAGGTAGATACCAAATGGGGACGTTTTCTTTCTCAAGTAGAAAGTATGCGTGAAGGTGCTGATTACGATTTCTTTATTCACTACGACAAAGATGAACTATTAGAGATCCTTCCCAAAGCAAAGGAATTTATTTCTATACTTAGTCAACTTTAATCTCAAATGACCTCCCTCCTTCCCCCGCACCTCCTGGCGATTTAGTCAAAGGGCTGAGAGTGTCGGCCGACCCTCGACCGACCCTCGACCGACTCTCGACACCCCCTGACCCCCTCGATAAGGGGGAAGGAGGAACTAAAAGGTTGGGAGTTTAGGGACGCTGCGCTACGGGAGAGGTATTCGTTTGGCTTGTGCGATGGCGTTTTCGGGGCAAACGAGACGGCATAAATGGCAACCGACGCACTTCGTTCCTATCAGTTTGGGCTGGCGGTCGGCACCGAACTCAATGGCTTGATGACCGGCATCCTGACATGCGATATAGCACCGTCCGCAACCGTTACATTTGTCATGTTCAAACTTGGGGAAGACCTTCGTACTGCGGTCCAAATCGGACGGACGCGCAAAGGTTTGAATCTCGCTACCGACAATATCACGCAGGCGTTTGATGTTATTCTTTGCCATGTATGTTCGCATGCCTAAGGTCAGGTCCTCAATCAGGCGATAACCGAACTGCATGACAGCCGTACAAACCTGCACATTGGAGCAACCTAACCGGATATAATCCAACGCATCACGCCACGTCTCGATACCGCCTATACCTGAATACTCCATGTGATGTTGTGCTTTTTGGAGCATGGGGTTGGTGACTAATTCGAGGATATGCCTCAGTGCAATCGGTTTGATTGCCCGTCCGGAGTAGCCCGAGATGGTACGTTTTCCGTTCACCATGGCATATTGCGACATGGTTACCGATTTGATGGTGTTGATGGCTGCTATGCCGTCGGCGTTGGCAAAGTAAGCCGCCAGAGCCGGTTCGGAGATGTGCGTTATATTAGGTGTCATCTTTGCCAGCACAGGGATTTGGACTGCATGTTTGACATAGCCCGTATAGAAAGCCACCAGTTCGGGGTTTTGCCCCACGTCCGACCCCATGTTGGCTAAACGCATCTGCGGGCAGGAGAAATTGAGTTCGATAATATCAGCCCCTGCTTCTTCGGCCCTTTTGGCAAGGTCCATCCACTCCTCTTCGGTCTGTCCCATGATACTGGCAACGATGACCTTGGCGGGGTAGTTCTGCTTGAGGCGTTTGAGGATAGCAAAATTCTCTTCCGGTGTATTCTCGGAAATCTGCTCCATGTTCCTAAATCCGTTCCAGTGGTCTGTCTCGTCAAAACGCGGACTGACCTCCTTCATGGGCTGAGTGCCGATAGTCTTGAAAACGACACCTCCCCAACCCCAGTCAAAGGCGCGTGCCACCATGTCGTAATTGGTGCAGATAGCAGAAGATGCCAGGAAAAAAGGATTCTCGCATTTTACGCCACAGAAATCAATCTCCAGCGAAGGCAACTGTGCTTCGTCCAACAGCGGCTTTTCCTGCGTTGCCGCAGTCACTTGCTTAGCCAATTCTTTGATGCGAATCGGGAAATCGGTATGAATACATGCTTTTTCACACGGGGCATCACAACCGGCACATTCGGAGGTCAACCACCGGCCTGCATTCTCGGCATCGTCAAAACGAAGGGCACGCAGTCCCCGTGCCGGGTGGAGATTGTTGGGACAAGCCGAATTACAAGGCGACTGTACGCATAACAGGCAACGTTGTGCCTCTTGAATGAGGTTAATCATAAGACGAAATTATTTATTTTCCCGCAAAGTTACAAAGAAATTTTGATATATGCAAAAAAAAGCGTATCTTTGTGCCGGATTTGATGAAAACAACATAGAAAAGGGTTTGCAATCGAAATGAATACACGTCTTTTCAATACCAAACAATCGTGGCTGCTCCTCCTGACCGGTGCTTATTGCGTCATATCGGTTATGATGAATTACTTGTGCATGAAACCCATGAGTTTCGGCACAGATTGGATTTGGATGGATGGCGGATTGCTTATCTCATGGCTCACGTTTCTGATCAGCAATATACTTGTTGAAGCATACGATAAACATACTGCTATCCTCATTACAGGCATTGCCACGGTGCTAACCTTGGCGGTATCTGTCTTGGGCGTGGCGGAAGTCTATCTGCCCACTTTGCCCCAATACACGGGTCAAGCCGAACATTTTGCGTATATATTCAGCAATGGTCCCCGTACCATAGTAGCATCTGCGCTGGCTTTTTTTGCGGGTAATGTGTGCAACGTGAGTGTTATCGCACGGTTGAAGAAAAACGACACTTCCACCCGGCAGTCGCTCCTGTTTCCATTCTGGATACGTGCCGTAGTGGCTACCGTCATCGGGCAGATTGTGGACAACACACTGTTTCAGGTTTTGGCGTTTGCACCAATCGGCTTGTCAATATATGAGATGTTTTGGCACGATATTTGGACTGCTATCGGTGTGTCGGTCCTATTCGAGTCTGTCGTGGAGGCGTTCTTTGTTCCATTGATAGCTCTGCCCCTGACAAGACATATTATTTCGCTGAAATAAAATAAATGATTATTAACCCTTTAACACAACTATTATGGAAAAGAAAATGACTAAATCCTTAGACAAGAAGATCTGGGGTGTTTGTGGCGGTATTGCCGAGTATTTTGGTTGGGAAATAACAGTCACTCGTGGCGTTTACGCTCTTTTGACGCTCTTATGCGGTTTCTTTCCGGGCCTCATTATTTACTTGGTAATGTATTTCATTATGCCCGAAGCCGAAAGCAAATAAACGGCTATTGGAAGAAAGTAAAATGTACGCTGCCGTATTGGCGCGTCTCGTTAAAACGAGGGTGGGATGTGAAATCATGGTCTTTGCCATGTTCCAGCACAAACCACCCTTCGTTTTTTAATAGCGGAGTAACCAAATCCGGCAACTCGGCTAATTTATCCAACGCATAGGGCGGGTCGGCATAAATAAAGTCGAACTGCATGTGACAGGCGTTCAGAAACTTGAACACATCGCCCCGTACCACATTTAGGTTGGTAATTCCTAATTGCTTACATGTCGAAATGATAAAGTTCTGTTGGGTATGTGCCAACTCTACGGCGGTGACCGAACGTGCGTCACGCGACACAAACTCCAAGCCTATTCCGCCTGTGCCGGCGAATAAGTCCAGCATGTCGGTTCCCTCAAAGTCCAAGCGGTTATTCAGCAGATTGAATAACGCTTCCTTGGCAAAGTCGGTAGTTGGCCGTGCTGTTATATTTTTAGGGGGCGACAATCGCCGCCCCCCATATTTTCCGGATATTATTCTCACTTTCGTCTTTTGCTTTTATTCCCAGTTTCCGGCATTGTTGTTTGGTGCCGTAATGTCGCCAATCTTCAGTCCGGCATAATGCTCCAGTTTGGTTTCTTTATCAATCAGATTGACACGCTCCTGGTTGTCCAAGTCTGCCAAATAGGTGTTGTAGTGGGCACGTATCTCCAACAAAGGAACTTTGATACCTTGTGATGTGGTATAATCGTTGTTCACTTCTGTCTCAAAGCGTACCTGGTCTGTAAAAGGAATATAAACTATTTGGTCGATATTTTCTGCGGTATAGGCACCTTTATAAAGTGTCTCTATCATATCTTTGTAGATGGTATCACGGCGGAAGCCACTCAAACTATTATCCTTGATTTCCTTGTCGTTCTCCCAAATATAGGCATATAGTGCATCTTTGTCGTCGGTACCTAATTTAACTTGTGCTTTCGCCAATGCTCTTTCCAGTATCTTGGTAGCTTTCAATTCGGTCAATCCGGCTTCCAACTGTTTGTCAGTCAAACTTCCTTCTTTCATAACCTCTTTCTTCGGAGTTGTCTTGAGGAAGAGAACCAACGAGTCCAAATCGGCTTGGAAACGGCCATTAACCAATTTATACTCTGCCTCTGCCGCACGAAGGTCCACCAGACTCTTAATAACGGCAACTTCTCGGCTGGCACGTTTTTCTTCAAAACGAATAGGAGTAACTACACTGTTGATGCAGACATAAACCAAAAACAGGCATGCTATGCCCAATAAGATACGATAAATAATTTTCGTGTTCATTTCGGATATTTCTCTAAAATTTGTGCAAAGGTACACTTTTTTTTGGATATATGCAAATTTTTTTATACTTTTGTGCTGCAAATAAATCATAATGTTGAAAATGAGTAACAAATATATCCTTGGTTTTCTTTTTCTCTGCGCTTTGTTACCGGCGGGCAGTAAGGTCTTTGCCATTCGCTATAGCGGCAGGATTGTTGATGAACACGGAAGTGGTTTGATGTATGCTACCGTGTTTCTCAAAGACAATCCTATTGTGGGTACAGCCACCAACTCGGACGGTTATTTTGTCTTGGAATCAGACACGTTACGCCCGTCTTCTTCGGTTATCCTGTCGTGTATAGGTTTTGCTTCGCGTGAGGTACCTGTTGGGTCGTTGGCTGCCGACAGTGTGGTCGTTACGTTGCAGGAGCAGCCTATTTTGCTCACACCCGCTACGGTGGAAGCCAAAAAAGTTAAGCAAAGTAAGCGCAAACGCAAAGCGTCTATTTTGCACGAGATATATGTCCGTTTGCAGGAAGAATGCCCCCACCAAGCGGCGCGTTATCATGTGGTGAGCGATGTCAAAATGGAAAGTAACACCTCCGATTGGGGAATGGAACAGATGGTGGCATCGGTAGTGCAGATTCCGGCTGCTGATGTAACGCAGAAAGACAGTATTCAGTTTGTGGGTAAATACTGCAAGCGTTATTGTAATCCTCTTGTTCGCAAGCATGTGGACCATTTGCTAAGTGGCGAACAGGACAAGAACCGCAAACGTTTGGCGCAGTCCATCGATTCGGGGACTGTAGTACATCGCAAGATTTGGGAAATGTCTCAAATCGAGAAAACGTTCTTGCTGGATTTAAGTGATGAATTGGCACGTTGGAAGATCAATAAACAAGAAAACATGGTGGTTATGACCTACACGCATACGCGCAATTATTTAGGTATAGTCAAAATTGTGGAGTCGCATAGTCTGTTGGTGGATAATGCCGCCTCGTTGCAAACCTATATGCAAGATATACATGTCAAAGTGTTCTTGCCGTTTAGTATTCGTGTGAAAGACAGTAACTTGGAATGGCTCAACCTGTTGAATATGGACGATGAGAAGATTGAGAAGTTTCGTCTCAAGAAGGCTGATTTTACCGTTCATTTCGAGACGCATTACGGTTACCGGGATGCCGTCCTTGTGCCGCAACAGAAAACGATGCACGTTCAAGGCATGTTGGAGGACAATAAAAAACACCAACTGCCGTGCGAATTATGGGGAAACCAGCAAATCACCAAGGTTGATTTATCGGGTGTCACTCCTGTTCAATCATACCGTAAATCGCAAAAAGTCTCTCGCGAATTAGTTCCGATTTATTAACCGGTTTGTGTTTTGGTGATGTAAAATTGCAGAAAGATTTTGATATATGCAAATTTTTTCGTATCTTTGCAGTCGAAAATGAACGAGTATCCAAGTATATTGTTGGGAGAGGCTGTTAATCAGTTCGCCTCGCTGCCCGGAATGGGACGCAAGAGTGCTCTCCGTCATGTATTGGCTTTATTGCGCCGTTCAGACGCAGACGTGGAACGTTTTACCAATGCTGTTGCCCGTCTCAAGAAAGAAGTGCATTACTGCCGGCAATGCCACAATATAAGCGATACCGACCTATGTCCGATATGTTCGGCTGTGCATCGGGATAAACAGACGATTTGTGTTGTTGAGAATATCCGTGACGTGATGTCGGTAGAAAACACGGGGCAATATAGCGGACTGTACCATGTGCTGGGAGGTATCATATCACCAATGGACGGCATAGGACCGAAGGACATTGAAATCGATTCGCTGATTGCACGCATCGTGCCGGAGCATATTCAGGAGGTTATTCTTGCGCTCCCGACCACGATGGAAGGCGATACAACCAACTTTTACATCTATCGCAAAATACAGCAATTGACAGTGGAATGCAAGGTCAGCCAAATAGCACGCGGAGTGGCTGTCGGCAATGATATAGAATATACTGATGAGATTACTTTAGGCAAATCTATCATCAATCGAACAGAATATAAGAATTAAGATTTAGACGGATATGAAGAAATTGAATATCTATTATTATGGTATGTTGGTTTTGGCAATAGTAGTGGCAACTATCTGTTACGTGTTGATTATGAAAGACATAGTTTATCCTATTGACTCAATGAGCACGTTGGGACAAGTGATACAATATGTTATCATTATGGACGCTATCATTACCATTCCGTTGGGATTATGGTGGCATAAACGCATTTGTATTCAACTGAGCAAGATGGAAGACAAAGATGCCCAAACAGAGGCTTACTGCCGGTCGGCACGAAATCGTATCGTGCTTGTAAGTAATGCAATGGTGTTGGGAATAGGCGCGTTTTATTTGATGGGAGCCTATCAGTCGATGCTTTGGATCGCTGCCATCAGTGCCATCGGCTGGTATTTCTCCAAACCTACGGAAAAAAAGATGTTTATGGAACTTCAACCCGAATCCTACTAAACCTGCTAAACTTGCTCAACCTGTTAAACCCGCTAAACCCGCTAAACCCGTTAATATATGATTATCGCAGTAGATTTTGACGGCACGATTGTGGAACATGCTTATCCGGCTGTTGGTAAGCCTATTCCTTTTGCCATAGAGGCACTAAAACGTTTGCAACAAGAGCAACACCAAATTATTCTTTGGTCGGTGCGTGAAGGGCAATTATTGCAAGACGCAATTAGTTATTGTCACGAACGTGGCTTGGATTTTTACGCTGTTAATAGTAATTTTCCGGACGAAACGTCTATTCATGATGGTAATACGGCTCGTAAACTGACGGCTGACATCTTTATTGATGACCGCAATCTTGGCGGACTGCCGGAATGGGGGGTTATTTACCAGATGATTCATAATGGTGCAGCCCTCAGTCCTATTCCGTACGAGGGAGTGGTTGCACAGGAAGTGAAAATAAAAAAATCTTGGTGGCAGAACATCTTCTCGTGATCAGATTGCGAAAAATAGAACCACAAGATGTGCCGTTTCTTTATCAATGGGAAAACGATGCGATGGTTTGGGCGGACGGAAGTAACCACAATCCGCTTAGCCAAAAAGACTTACGCGATTATGTGAATAATAGCACAGGCGATATATACAAGGACGGACAACTCCGCTTGATAATTGAACAGGACGGTTGTACTATTGGCTGTGCCGACTTGTTTGATTTAGATCCCCGTAATCGCCGTGCTGCGATAGGACTATATATCGTTCCCGAGTATAGAGGCAAGGGATATGGCGCTCAAACATTGGCTGAATTGGAGCGTTACGCGTTTGAGTTCTTGCACTTACGCACTCTTTACGCCGTGATGCGAACCGATAATCAGGCGTGCCGGAAAATACACGAACAGACACAATTTAAGCCCTCGTCCGTTCTTCGCAAATGGACACTTGAAGGAGATGCTATCATGATGATAAAAAACAACAACCTTGAAAACAGGATTTGACAATAATAAATACGTTGAGATACAGTCCGAGCATATTCGTGATAGAATAGCCAAATTCGGAAATAAATTGTATTTGGAATTAGGTGGCAAGTTGTTTGACGACCACCATGCTAGTCGTGTCTTGCCCGGCTTCCAGCCGGATAGTAAATTGCACATGTTGGCGCAATTGAAGGACCAATTGGAGATTGTTATTGTCATTTCTGCTCAAGACATCGAGCGCAATAAGGTACGCCAGGACCTTGGCATTACCTATGATGAAGATGTGTTGCGTCTGCGCGATGAGTTCAACCAGCGCGGTTTCTTAGTGTCAGGTGTGGTAATTACGCATTATAATGGGCAAACATCTGCCGATTTATACCGGGAACGTTTAAGTCGGGTGGGTGTCCGTTCGTACGTACATTACACCATTGAAGGTTATCCGCATAATGTGGCTTTGATTGATTCGGAACAAGGTTTCGGTAGGAATGACTATATCGAAACAACACACCCGCTTGTTGTAGTAACAGCCCCGGGACCCGGTTCGGGTAAGATGGCTGTTTGTCTGAGTCAACTCTACAACGAGCACCAACGGGGTATTCAAGCCGGTTATGCCAAGTTTGAGACTTTCCCCGTGTGGAACTTGCCGATGCAGCACCCGGTTAATGTGGCATACGAAGCGGCTACGGCAGACTTGAACGATGTTAATATGATTGACCCTTACCATCTTGAAGCTTATGGACAAGTGGCGGTCAATTATAACCGTGACGTTGAGATATTTCCTATTCTGGATGCACTTTTTGAGGGTATATATGGGCACAACCCCTATAAGTCGCCTACCGATATGGGGGTAAATATGGTGGGTTATTGTATCAGTGATGACGAGGTGTGCCAGTTAGCAGGTAAGAATGAGATTATACGCCGTTATTTTACAACGCTGAATCGCTTTGCCGACGGTTTATGTGGCGAGGAGGAAGTGAATAAAATCATGCTTCTGATGAAGTACCTCAATATCACCACCGATATTCGTCAAACTATCTTGGCGGCTCGTCAGCGCAAGGAGGAAACGGGACATACGGCATCCGCTATCGAACTGAACGACGGCACTGTCGTTTGCGCCAACTCGGGTGATTTATTGGGCTGTAGTGCCGCTTTGATTTTGAACGTGACCAAGTATTTGGCAGGAATAGACCATGACCTCAAACTTATTCCGCAGGAGATGATTGAACCTATTCAGCGTACCAAAGTACAGTGTCTTGGTGCCAAAAATCCCCGCCTGCATACAGACGAGGTGTTGGTGGCTCTAAGTGTACTCAGTCGTCATAATGTGAATTGCAGGCTGGCTTTGGAACAATTGCCTAAACTGCGTGGTTGTCAGGTACATAGCACCATTATGTTGGGCGAAGTGGATAGACGTATCTTTAATAAATTGGGCATTCAGTTTACGTGTGACCCTATTCACAAGAAATATGCCAAACCGCCTGTTATCAAAGAGAGGGATTAGAGATAAGGGTTATACTGCTTTTCGTGACCAATCGTAGTCGGATAACCATGCCCGGGATATACTTGTGTATCTTCGGGTAGTTTTTTTAAGGTCTCTAACGAACGAATCAGCATAGTCATATCGCCACCGGGTAAATCGGTCCTGCCGATAGACTCCTGAAAGAGTGTGTCGCCGGTAAAAAGCACTTTCTCTTCTTCAAAGTAGAAGCATACGCTATCTTCCTTGTGCCCGGGCGTGAGAATAGAGACCCACTTCGGTCCTCCTTCAATGGTGGGAAGGGATTGCGTTCGGTAGTCTATGATGGGTAGGTTGGGGAAGTGGGTTTGGAGGCACTCTAAACCACAGATATGGTCCGGGTGGTAGTGGGTAATAAGAACGGCAGTTGGAGTCAGTTGCTGCTCTTGCAAATAGTCCAACACACGTTTCTCTTCCTTCTCTCCGTACATTCCGGGGTCGATGATGAGGCACTCCTGCCTTCTGCTTTCATCGTGCATTGTGCATTGTGCATCGTCAACCTCCACAATATACGTACACTCGCGATACGGGTTGCAGTAAAAAGTCTTGATGGTCATAGTTTAATTATTTTGCACAAAGGTACAACTTTTTTTGCATATATCAAAATCTTTTTGTAACTTTGCAACGAAATTAAGTATAAACGCAAAATACCATATCGCCTATGAAATAAAACAAGCAAGAAATTTGCACAATAGATAATATAGCGTTATCTTTGTTTCACACTTATTGAAATTTCGCCAAAATTTTAAGCTCTAGTGAAGTAAAGTTCAACGCTCACTCGTCTCGAGTGGGCTTTACTTTGTCCAAGAGCACAGGTGTTTGGCGATACCTCAATAAGTGGATTAAAAAAGTTTAGTCCACTTTTTTGTGCCTCGTCAAACAACGGACTCGGAGTAACTAAAAAGCCGTTAAGTGAGTAGGAATTAATAATAAATTTATGAAATATGAAAAAAAAATGTTTATTTTTGGCATCGCTTTGTTTGACACTAATGCTAATACCTGCATGTAAAAAGGACAAAAATGTAGCATCCAATTTATCTTGTTCACCAACAAAGATTTCTGCGTTGGCAGATGGTGGAATTTATACAATAGACGTTAATTCTGCAGGAGATTGGGAAGCATGGACTACCTCTACATGGATAGAATTGCATGATGAGTATGGAAGCGGTAATGGTAATTTTCAATGTAATATAAAAAAGAACACTTCTTCATCATCTCGGTCAGGATATATTACCATTATGTCCGACAATGGCAATGACAATACACAGGTCTTGGTTGATGTTAATCAAACTGGTGGTAGCCAACAAGGTGGTGGTGACGATGATAAAACAACTATTCCTTCTACGCCATCAAATGTGAATGCCTATACAAGTGGAAATTCTATCGTTATTTCTTGGTCTACTGTTAGTGGTGCTAGTAGATATAATGTCTATCGTTCATCAAGTAGTTCGGGAACATATTCATCTGTAGGTTATTCTTATTCTACGAGTTATACGGATAACAATCCTCTCAATGGAACTAATTATTATAAAGTAAGTGCAGAAAATAATGCTGGTGAAAGTTCAAAAAGTAGTTACGCATATTGTTCCTATTCTGGATCAGGAACAGGTGGCGGTTCCACAACAAAACCATCTACGCCAACTGGTGTCACAGCAAACAATGAAGGATCTACTATGTTGCCATATGTTATAGTTCGCTGGAACGAAGTTGCGGACGCGACCTCTTATATCATCTATCGAAGCACGTCTGCTTCTGGAACTTATACACAAATAGGAACAGCAACCTACAATTCTTATGCAGATAACAACCCAAAAGATGGAACAAATTATTATAAAGTTGCAGCTAAAAACTCCGCAGGAACAAGTAGCCAAAGTTCATATGCATCTGTAACAATAGATAGAAATGCTGTATCTCCGTGTCCACCAAGTTCTTTAACAGGTAGTGTTTCTGGAACAAAAATCACAATGCGTTGGACACTATCCACTACATCAGGATGTGGTAAACCAAACAAAATTACAGTAAAAGTATATCAATCATATCAAGGTTCTGGCAAGTGGGAAGAGAAAGAAACCTTATCTGGAACAGCAACATCATATAACTTTACTTATACAGGCTATATAGGAACAGATGGATATGTTAAAATGGGCATCGTGTTGGAAAATGACTATGGAACAGCCTCAAAACTTCTATATTATGACACAGTGAACAAAAAGTGGATTAGTTATTAATCTATTAATCTTATACATGACTCAAATGAGGGTGTGTCGCAATAGGCACACTCTCTTGTTTTTTTTTATGCTTGTTTATTCTACTTTCTGCAACTCGCGGAGGAGGACAGCACGGACGAAGCAGTCGAAACGTTGGTAGGTAGTATGCTTGCCGGTCTTGGGACTGATGGGTGCATCGGCTTCGCCTTTCGTGCGCTGGGCATCAAAACGCTTCTTCCACATCGCTAAAGTTGCAAGAGCCTGAGACTTGGCCTCATCCGTAAGGGTGGAGTCATTCTGTATGTCTGCCGGTTTGCGGATAATAACTTTAGTCTGTGCACAGGCTTGTTTCCAAAGATTGATTTTGTGCAATTCGGCTCCAGTTGGTGGATTGGTTTTCCAATTGCGAGGATGCTTGATGATGTAAGATTCTTGTGTTCCTTCACTAAGAACTTTACCGTTTTCGTCTCGAAACTGTTTTTGACGATGAACGACATCTTCTTCTTTGTGAATCTTGCCCTTAATAGTTTCAATTGGGTAAATAAAAGTAGTTCTTGCCATAGTTGTATTATTTTAGAAAAGTTTTGTCATGTATTTGTCATATATGCTAAATAATATAGTAATATTTTATTAAAAGTTTAGTAATATCATACTAATATCATATTAATCACATACTAATCACATACTAAAATCATAGTTAGATAACGGATACAAAGGTACTAAAAAACATTGAATTGTGCAAATATTATTCAATAAAAAACGAATATTCGGGAAGTTATGACGATTTTATTCGGGAAGTTGTGATATGATGTGAAAAAAATCTACTTACAACGGCAAGTAGATTATCCTCTTTTCGGCGAACCATTCTCCGGAAAAAGCAGGAGATAAAGTGCTAATCTCGGTGACTTCGGCACTTTTGCGGAAGGGATGAATCTCTCCATCTAAATTGCCACCTTTCAGGACTATCAAACCATTAGGCATAGCATTTTTATGCTTATGGTGTATATTCTTACGCACTAACTTAACCAAATCGGGTAGGGGCATCACAGCCCGACTGACCACAAAATCAAACTGCCGTTTTTCCTCCTCTGCACGCTCGTGCAGACATTCCACATTGGTCAAACCTATTTTTTGTGCAATATCGGCTGCCACCATCACTTTCTTACCTACACCATCAATAAGGGTGAAATGACACTCAGGAAAGAGTATAGCCAGCGGAATACCCGGAAAACCGCCACCTGTGCCAACGTCCAAAATAGATGTACCTGCCTCAAAATGAATCAATTGGGCAATAGCCAATGAATGGAGTAGGTGATGCTCAACCAAATTATCTATATCTTTACGCGAGATAAGGTTAATCTTACTATTCCACTCAGGATAGAGCACTTCAAGCGCAGCGAACTGCTGCGCTTGAGTGTCTGTCAATTGGAAAACATTGCTGATATGCATAGTGCGACGATAGAGAAACTGTTTTAATCGGCAATGTTGGTGAAGACATTCTGTACGTCCTCGTCTTCCTCGATTTTGTCAATCAGTTTCTGTACGGACTCACGCTCTTCATCGGTGAGTTGTTTGGTATCATTGGGGATACGTACAAACTCGCAAGACTGAATCTCAAAACCATTGTCTTCAAGGTATTTCTGCATACCGGCGTACTGGTCAAAGTCTGAATAGATTACAATCGTATTCTCTTCTTCATCAACACCGAGTTCTTCAACGCCGAAGTCAATCAATTCGAGTTCGAGTTCTTCCAAATCAACGCCGTCTTTCATCGTGATGGTGAAGCAGGCTTTGCGGTCAAACAGGAACTGCAAGCAACCTTGTGTACCGAGTGTGCCGCCATGTTTGGTGAAATAGGAACGGATATTAGCCACGGTACGCATGTGGTTGTCGGTTGCCGTTTCAATAAAGATGGCTACGCCGTGAGGTCCGTATCCTTCGTAGTTAATCTCTTTGTAATCACCCGCATTCTTATCGGTAGCCTTCTTGATGGCGCGGTCGATATTGTCCTTCGGCATATTCTCGCGTTTGCATTGCTGAATAAGCATACGAAGACGCGGGTTGCCGTCCGGATCGGAACCGCCTGCACGGCATGCAATAGTGATTTCTTTACCTAATTTAGTGAACGTGCGGGCCATGTGACCCCAGCGTTTCAGTTTTGTTGCTTTACGATATTCAAAAGCTCGTCCCATAATGTTTGTTAAATTTATTGTTAATTATTGGTTTCTGCATGATCAAAAACATCTTCGTAAGTCACTTGCTCAAAGGTAATGTCAAATTCGACACGACGGTTTTGGGCTCGTCCTTCTTTGGTCGTATTATCGGCAATCGGTTTGTCCGAACCATAGCCAACGGCAGTCAAATGTGCTTCCGGAACACCTGCTTTGATGAGGTAATTTCGGACAGCATCGGCACGAGACTGACTGAGTTTTTTGTTTACATTTTCACTTCCCGTATTGTCCGTATGTCCTTGTACTTCAGCCATATATGTCGGATTATCCAAGAAGACTTTGGCTATATCGTCCATAATGCCGTAACTGCTTTTCTTTATGACAGCCTTGCCGGTCTCAAACTGAATACCTTGCATAGCCTTCTTGAATAAGTTGCGTACAGTTTTTTGAATGACCGGACAACCTTTGTTGATTGCAGGACCGGGAATAGTTGGACATTCGTCCAAGTAGTCAGGCACACTATCGTTGTCGCTGTCCTTATTGCAACCAAGTGAATCGACAAATGCAACGGCTGCCGAGTCGGTGTCAGGACATTTATCTAAATAATCAGGTATGCCGTCACGGTCACTGTCTTTATCACAGCCGAGTGAATCCACAAAAGCAACGGCTGCCGAATCAGTGTCCGGACATTTATCTATATAGTCGGGTACTCCGTCGTGGTCACTGTCTTTGTTGCAGCCCAATGAATCAACATATGGGATCTCTTCAGGCGATGTGATACAGTGGTCTAAATAGTCGGGTACACCATCATTGTCGCTATCCAACGGACAGCCGTCAGCATCAACCAATCCGTATGCTGCCGTTGGCGTGTCGGGACATTTATCCAGATAATCAGGTACTCCGTCCCCGTCGCTATCGATAGGACAGCCTAACCGGTCTACGCTCACTCCGCGTGGTGTATCGGGGCATATATCCAACTGGTTCCAGACACCGTCCTTGTCTTTGTCGGGTCTGTTGGTTCCCCATACAATACTGAATCCGAGTGCCAAATTGACCCCTTTGCTTTTGTAAGGAAGGTAGATGTTGTCATATTTGGCGTATGATGTAGGAATATAATCCAGGGCAAGAGTCATGTTGATTCCATCGTAGGGCATCAAACTGACACCTACTCCCAAATTGCTGAATTTACCGTTATTTACCAAGGAGTAACTGAGTGCTAAGTTGAACCAATTGCATGGACGCACTGCTCCGCCCAATGTTACTTCCTCGTATAGTCGGTTGTTGAACAGGCGTGTTTTACTCAGTATGCCGATCCCCAGTTTATTATTGCAGAAATTGGCATCAACACCTACATTCAGTTTGGCTGAAATCATGCGTGCGTACTTGCCCCTCTTGGAACCGGCATAAATGCATTTGGCATAATTTTCCAATGCTTTTAGGATGTCATCAATTTCCTGGCTATCAAATGTCCATTCATTATTTTCATTGTAGAAATTAGAGAATTGATAATCTTGGACACCCGTAAACACGGAGTCTGCAACCGATACATCGTTGATACCGTCCCAAACAATAAATCCCAAATCATTGAGTGCGGCAGTGATTTGAACTTGCGGATGGGGCTTGTACGTGAAACCAAAATCAATGGCGGCACCATAGCCTTGTGGCTTGATATAATCAAAGATACTTTGACCGTCAAATAACTTGGCAAAATCTATGTTTTGGACGGATTCGTAGTCAAGGCGTTCAGGTAATGCGTCCCAGTTGACAGGGAGTGCCATTGCTAAGGAGCCTCTGCCATGCAAATGCCATGCTGTGGCTGAAGCATCAAGGCTCATGTTTTTATTGCGACTGACTAAATTGACCTGTCCAAATAGTAGTTTGAATTTTCCGCCAATAGTCCAATTATCATTTAATCTGTGTGAATAACCTCCTGCAATTTCGGTATAGGCAGTACATTGGAAACCAAGTTTTGTAAGATCGATGTGGTTGTTCTCCGTGGGGTGTTCCATACCCTTATTTAACGCAATCTCATAGAGACCTTTAGGAGTCGAATGGCCAATTTCGGCACGTTCCATAATACTGAAATGGAAATAGCCCTCTTTCTTGTAGCGGAAACCAAAACTGGCAATATCCATTGTCAAATCTGCGTCCAGCAACGTAACTTTTCGAATTTGTTGCATCAGTTTTTGGCGGTCGCTTTCAGGGTGAAATGCCGTTATCGTTTGACCATTTTGCTTGAAGACAAAATCGCTCATTGTGAAGGAATTATTGCCTAACCATAAACTGGTGTATCCTAAAGGCGAAAAATTGACGTAACCCTCGCTGACCGGCTGAAAAGCAGGGTTAACGATGTGTCGCATAGGTGCGTTCTCTAAAAAATAGAGAGTAGAGACTTGCTGCGCGGCTAATGTGGTACAGAAAAGGGTTGCACAGAGAACCGGTATAAAATATATCTTTTTCATTGTTTGGTTCTCCTTGTTTTATTTGAACAAATCACAAATGGCATCTAACGAAAGTGCCACACCTATTTGTGTCTCTAATTTGGTGTCGCCACGGATAACCGCCCTTGTCGGATTGTCTTTCAAAGTAGCTTGATAAACAATTGAGCGAACGCGTGACAATTTGTTGTTTATATCGTCTTTATTGCAGCGGAAAATCAAATGTTTTTTGCCGGGCTGTTTGTCGAAAGCGGGAAGAGTCATTATGTTGCTATAGTTCTTCTCGTCTTCTGCTATGATAGGTAAATCAATGGTGTTCCCGTCTTCGTCTAAAAAGATATATTGTGCTTCAATGTTGAATGGAATATAGTTTTCGGCAGCAATATAGACATAGGCACTCATATCGTTGATAGTATCGACAAAATCGTTTTGGGACTCGATGGAATCAAATCGTACATTTGTGAAATCAACGGAGACAGTGTCTGTGTAATCAACAGCAGATTCTTTTTCAAAAACAAGTGGCAGATAAACTACTGCACCCATGCGAAGTTTGGTATCGCGGCTGACACATAATTGCTGGCTCCTCTTTTCATTGCTCAAACTGATGGTATATTTGTAACCGATATTATCCGGTCGCAGTTTGAACATCTTATCAATATCTCCGCGGTGTACATTTTCTGCACCGGTGTATTTGAAACTATAGATTAGTTCTCCGGGTTCGTCTATGGTAGGCATTTGTCTAATATCTGTCTCTTCTCCTTTTTTGTCTCCGTTCTGTCCAAACCGTGCATATTCCTTTTTTCGTTCGCCTCTTGTCTGTTCCACATAAAGATAGTCTAAATTTACTTTCAGTCCTGTTTGATTCTTAATGGATTGTATGTTGTGGCTGACGAAAACATCTATCCATGGCTCTGCAAAATACAGTTGAAGCGTCTTGATGCGGTTCCACGGCTGCCACTCGCCTAAACTCACGACATCCTCGTCCACCATTTGACGTCCCGGCTTGAGGAATCCCCATATTTTATCAAAGTTGAGCAACTCCACACTGAACGAATAATCGATAAAGTTCTCTTGATTGATTGTAATGTTTGTCCCTTTCGGCAGTGTAAGGGTTATTGAGATGGTAAAGGTTAACTCATTTTTAATGTTATTATCCCCGGGTTCGCCTTTCGGGTCTTTCATCATATTGATGGTAAAGTTATCCAAATCGATGTTGATAGGTTTCCCGAAGCGGAAATTGGGCATTTCTTCCTTCAAATCCCAATCCTTGATAGGGGTTCCGTCTCGATTGTAAATTTCATCGGGGAAATGTAGGATAATTTTATCCACGCAACTCTCGTCTATTCCAAATGTGTTGGATATGGTTATTGCAAAATGCGCTTCCGAAATCCAAAGTGAATCCAATCGCTCATAATTGACATCATTATTCAGACTGTCAAACTTAACGACTAAGGGTGTTTCGATGGTGGGAATTTTAATATCGGTTGGTAGTGTGAAGGATATGTCAGGAATGCTGATAGGGATAGGTAAATCACTTAATGGTAGAGGAACGCGTTTTTCCGCTTTCCCGATATACTGTTCTATATTGATGGCATGGTATTCACGGTCCAATTTGAACGTATCCATATAAAAAATACAGCCGGACCTGATCCATGAGAACAATTCTTTGTCGTCATGAGAAAGATTTACCCAAAATTGATTCACTTGACCGCTTTGACCGGTAATGCTGTCAAACTTAAGAATATGGTCAAAGGTGGTAGTAATTTTTCCGATAGGGATTGCCAAACCGGAATTTATGTGGAAAGTGGTATCGATGTTTTTCAAATCCACATCCGATCGGCAACCGCAAAACGTTCCGATTACCAATAAAGTCATTAAAAAGACAGTATTGTATCTCATAAATGAATAATTAGATTTTCAGCCTGCAAAGATACAAAAAAAAAATGATATATGCAAATATTTACTTATTTTTAAGTAAATAGATTGTTTCTGTGGCGCGGGTGAGGGCGGTATATAACCATCGTAAGTCGTCTTTTGTAAGGTCTGCCGTGCTTTCTGCATCGCCCAATGCTCCGGGGTCAATAAAGACTCTTTTCCACTGTCCGCCTTGAGCTTTGTGGCAGGTCACGGCGTAGGCATAACGCACTTGCAAGGCGTTGTAATAGGGCGACCCGGCTATTTTTTCGCGCATCTCTTTCTTGGTGCGTATTTCCGGATAATCTTCGGCAATCTTGGCGTATAATTCGCGCTGCTTGGCGTAGTTCATTTCGGGGCTGTCGGTAAGTAGAGTATCCAGCCACAGCACTACATCTACCTCCCATTCATAGTCTATACTGCGAAGAGAGGCATCGACAAAATGCTGCCCGTACAACTCGCGCTCGTTGCGTAGGCGGACCACTTCCAGCATATCGCCGTTGGCAAGGAACGGCAAACCTTCGTACTGTTCTGTGAAGAAATAATTATTGCGGCTGACCATAATACGGTCGCCTGTTTGCAAAATGTCCTCTTTCCACAACAGTTGCGCGCGCACGCCCTGATTATATAGGTTCGTGCGTTTGTTGGAGCGCGTGATAATAAGTGTTTCTTCCAGACCGGCTTCGTTGTAACTCTTTTCTATCTCTTCTACCATCTTGTTGGGCGGTAGCAAGAGTACATCTTCGCAGGGGGTAATTATGTCGAATATGCCACCTGTGTTTCTCGAGACTTTACCGACGGCGAACCGACGGTCGACCGACGGTCGAATTATACATGAGCGAACTCTTGTCGCATTGTTTAATACACCACTTCCATCTGCCTGACGTGCCACTTCGGTCAGTCGGGCAGAGTGAACGGTCAGCCCGTGACTCTTTAATTCGGCGGTTTGCAGAGCCGGACTCTCGGTGTATTCAACAGGTGGCAGTTGGGCATCATCACCTAACAGCAGTAATCGGCAGCCTTCACCTTGAAAAACAAAGGTAATCAAATCACGCAATAACTCACGACTAATCATAGACGCCTCATCTACAATGAATAAGGTGTTCTTGTCTTTGTTAAAACGCAAATTCCATTTACACTCACCCGAACCGTGCATTGTGCATTGTGAATCGTCAACCGAATAAATCCATTTGTGAATGGTGAAAGCGTTGTGCCCCGAATAATGGCTCATCACCTTGGCGGCACGTCCTGTCGGTGCCAGCAAAACAACAGGTTGTTGTAGGGATGTCATAGCTTGCGTCAGGGCACTGATAAGGCTCGTTTTGCCTGTTCCGGCATAGCCGGTAAGCAAGAAACAGGGACGTTCGCTTCGTTCCGTAAGAAAAAGCGACAATTCACTTAATGCCGCTTCTTGTCCCTCATTAGGAACGAACGGAAGGTGGGAAATTATTCTATTTTTGATAAAATTTGCAATCAAAATTTGCGTATGTCAAAAAATTGTTGTACCTTTGCAGCCGTTTACGGGAGATCGTAATATCCTTTGGTGGGTGCTATACGACCAGCTCCCTCTGAATTCCCCCAGGTCTTGACCGAAGCAAGGGTAGGAGGTTGTAGCGGTGCGATATGGTTAGCCCACCTTTTTTTTAGAGTATGGATTGTCTTTATTCTTTATTCCATCAGCGTAGCGGTCCTTATTCCATCAGCCGAAGGCGGTCCTTACTCTGTAACACCACCACATTCTCCACATGCTGGGTGTGGGGGAACATGTCAACGGGTTGAACGGCAATTACTTGATAATGTTCGTCCATCATTGCCAAATCGCGTGCTTGGGTGGCAGGGTTGCAACTGACATAGACAATACGTTTTGGAGCAGCAGCCAGTATGACCTTAATTACATCTTCGTGCATACCCGCGCGCGGGGGATCGGTGATGATGACCTCAGGTTTGCCATGTTGAGCAATAAAGTCGGCATTCAGCACATCTTTCATGTCGCCGGCAAAGAACTCTGTATTGTCCAATCCGTTGAGTTGGGCATTTATTTTGGCATCTTCGATTGCCTCGGGCACATATTCGATACCGACTACTTTCTTGGCTTGTCTAGCCACGAAATTGGCTATGGTACCTGTACCCGTGTACAAGTCATATACCACTTCCTTTCCTGTCAGTTGGGCGAATTTTCGCGCAACTGAATATAGTTCGTAGGCTTGGTCGGTATTGGTCTGGTAGAACGATTTGGGTCCTACTTTGAACTGCAAATCTTCCATCTTTTCCATAATGTGGTCTTTGCCGGACCATAGTAGCACGTCTTGGTCGCCGATGGTATCGTTCATTTTCTGATTAATGCAGTACATCAGGCAGGTGACTTGCTGCCATGTTGTCTTAATCATGTCAAGCAACGCTTTGGCGTTGTTGTCCAACGGCTCGGCAAAAACCACCACTACCATCCATTCGCCCTCGTTGTTGTTGCGAATCATGAGATTACGCAACTGACCGGTATGCGAACGCTCGTTGTAGAAAGTCATGCCATGCTCTCTTGCAAAGGCATATACTCCGTTGCGAATATCGTTCTGCAATCCTTCCATTAAATGACATTCGTCTATTTGCAGCACCTTGTCAAAGCAGTTGGGAATATGAAAACCTACTCCGGGTTCGAAAGGAATGCCGCTTTTCATCTGTTCGGTGGTGAGCCATTTATGGTCGGCGAAGGCAAATTCCAATTTATTGCGGTATTCGTATATTTTTTTGCTGCCGAGAATAGGACTGATTTCGGGTAATTCTATTTTTCCGATACGTCGCAGGTTATCTTCTATTTGCTGTTGTTTCCAGCGAAGTTGTTCGGTGTAGGGCAATATCTGCCATTTGCAACCTCCGCAAAGTCCGTAATGAGGGCAGACGGCCTCGCAGCGGGTCTCGCTCAAGTGCTTATAGCGCAGCACGCGTGCCTCCATGAAAGAGTGCTTTTTCTTGGTAACTTGCAAATCGACTATATCTCCCGGCACGCAATAGGGCACAAAACATACAATATCGTCAACGCGTGCCAATGCTTTTCCTTCGGCAGCGATACCGGTTATCTCAATATCTTCTATAATAGGTAAATTACGTCTTCCCATGGTTTTTTTAAGAAATTTGCTGCAAAAATACACTTTTCAACTTACCTTTTCTGTGCGTAGGTGAGGGCAAAGAGACGCATCTGCTGAAGCATGGCGTTCAGCCCGTTGGTGCGGGTAGGGGAGAGGTGCTCACGCAGTTGGATATCATCGATAAAATGCAAGTCTGCATCTACGATGTCCTGCGCTGTTTGCCCGCTTAATACACGGATGAGCAATGCCACAATACCCTTGACTAAGATAGCATCGCTATCGCCGTGATAGATGATGTGCCCGTCTTTATATTCGCACGTAAACCACACTTTGGACTGGCAGCCGTCAATGAGGTTTTTGTCGGTCTTGTCTGCTTCGGGAAAGGGCTCTAACCCGTTCCCGTAATCAATGAGTAGTGAATAGCGGTCCATCCAGTCGTCAAAACTGGTGAATTCTTCTATTATCTCGTCTTGTATTTCACTAATTGACATATTTGTTCTGCTATTATCTGGTCTGCTTCGGGAATAAATCCCGGTGCTTCTATTGTATAGTCTGCTTTGGCATAGTAAGGTTCACGGGCTTGTAATTGGGGAGCCACAAAAGTCAATAACTCCTCTTCTGTGCGTCCTTGTAGCACGGGACGCTGACTTAAGTCGGTCAGCATAAGGCGTTTAACGAGGTCTTCTGCTTTCCAACGGAGATAGACGGACGTGCCTAACTCTTTCAGACATTCCATATTATCCTCATAACACGGGTAGCCGCCACCTGTGGCATATACCACATTATCAAAGGGCGACATGTCGGCTACATCTTCGGCTACGTATTTCTCCTTGATGCGAAAAGCGTCTATTCCGAATTGGCGGATATACTCGGCAGTTGTGTAGCCGTGAATTTGCAGAAAAGCATCGTCCAAATCCACAAACCGCCATCCTAACAGTCCTGCCAGAAACTTGCCGACGGTCGTTTTACCTGCCGCCATATAACCTATTAAATAAATTGGACGGTTAAGCACGTCAGTCGGTTCAATGTTGTTTCTCTTCATCGTCCAGTAGTTGCGGTGTGTTGTCACGCCACTTGAGTTGCCCGTTTTCAAAATAGGCTTCAGGGAAGACTATATGTGAATCGGGTGTGGTGATAGTGTGGAGTAATATCCACGTAGCGTCTTGCGACTCCTTATTTATCGCGTACGTGCGCGCGACGGAAGAACAGATTGGCGCACAGATGGTGGTAATCACGATAGCCGAATCACCTGCGATGAGTGTGTCTTTGGTGACCGTTTCGGCACTACAAAGGATTGCACTGCTAAACGCAACAAGAGCAGTTACTATTTTGTGGTATATATTCATTGCAGTAAAACAACAGCGTATGCGGCAATGCCCTCTTCCCGTCCTACAAAGCCGAGGTGTTCGGTGGTAGTGGCTTTGACACTGACTTGGTTGATTTCAACTTCCATTGTTTCTGCCAAACATTGGCGCATAGGCTCTATATAAGGTGCCAATTTAGGTGTTTGGGCGGCAATGGTAATATCGCAATTGCCTATTTCATACCCTGCTTCACGGAGCATAGTCATTACGCGGCGCAGGAGAATCTTACTGTCAATCCCTTCGTATTCATTTCCTTTTGTGTCAGGGAAATGATACCCTATATCTCGCATAGCGGCGGCACCTAATAAGGCATCACACAGTGCATGAATGGCTACGTCGGCATCGGAATGTCCCAATAAACCTTTATTTGACGGCACCTCAATTCCCCCTAACCACAGTTGGCGGTCAGGGGCGAATTGATGCACGTCATATCCGAATCCTATTCTCATCGTTTGTTATTGACAAGGTCTTTAATACCGGCAAGGTCAAATCCGAGCGTGAAACGCATGGTTTGGTCCAAGGGGTTAGATGAGTTGGTGGCAATACAGTAAGACATATCGAAACGCACGATGGACAGTTTGAAACCGGCACCGACTGTTGCATAACGACGGTTACCTTTCATCTTGTCTTCGTGGCTGTAACCTACACGGGCAAAGAACTGACGGTTGTAACTATATTCAACACCTACACCCCAACGTACCTCCTTGAATTCTTCTTTGGCACCTTTGGGAGCATCGTTGAATGATTGGAACCAACCTTTTGGAGAGGATACTTTAGAATACTCTTCGTTAGTCTCGTCCCATTTGTATTTATCGTCGCCTTGTTTGTCGTTGATACCGCTGGCATATTTGGAGTAAGTACTGGGAACAAGCAGTTTATCACATTCTACGCTGACCTGCAATCGGTTGTAGTTGTCGCAAGGTATTTCGTAACTGACACCGAGACGGAAACGGGCAGGAATGAAGTTGGATGTCTCGTTTTTGTCGTACGACATTTTACCGCCGAGGTTGCTCAGTTGGAAACCTAAAGCGAAATAGCTGGTTCCCATCGGCAGCTCAATAGGCTGACGGTAGTACAAAGCAATGTCGGCTGCCATCGTCCATGCAGGGTACATCTCTTTGCTCTCGCCTGTTCCGGACCAGTTGATACCGTTGTTCAGGTCTGAATACATGAAACGCAAAGTGGCTGCCATAGATACATATTCGTGCAACTTACGGGAGTAAGCAACGTCTAATGACCATTCATTGGGTTTGGCGGTAGCGTAAACTTCAGGGTGTAAATCACCGCTGCCCGGATTAAATTCGCCACTTACCAAACTAACTTTACCCATAGAGAAATAGGTGAAAGAAGCCGAGATGGCTTGCTTATCGTCAAAGCGATAGAAACCGGTCAGGTAGGCAAGGTCAATATCATTCACCAATTTACGTAACCAAGGTGTGTATGAAGCAGATATACCGCCTTTGTCCTCCAAATAGGGATACTTGGCTGCATTCCAGAATTGCGAGTTCATATCGGCGTTCGTGGCAACACCTATGTCGCCCATACCGGCAGCGTGCGCGTCAGGAGCAATGGTCAGGGCAGGCATAGCGGTCAGAATAGGGTTGACATCATACGCCAATGCATTCATTGATAGGGCTACAAGAGCCGCTAAACTTAACAGACTTTTTTTCATACGTTTTTGTTTTGATTGTTAATAATAATTATTTTGTTTTTGTAAGATTACTTTAGAAATGTGTCATAGGCAAAAAAGGAATTAATACACAATCAACCGACCATTATGTCGTTTTGATTGCTGTGTAGTTGTTTTTATTATGAATTGATATATATAGACACCGGGAGTAAGTGGTGTATTCGCCATAGAAAGAGATGTTATTTGCCCATCGACAGATTGCGTAGTGGACCATACTTTGCCGCCTATTGAATTATAGAAAGTCAGTTCCATGCTTATCGGCTCGTCCGGTCTGTCGTTTTGCATATCGATATTCAATGTACCCACTCTGGAAACAGGATTGGGATATAAAACAAGGGTCTTAATAACAGGTCCAAGATCATTATCTACGGTAAAGCCGATAGATTGTGTGGAGGCATTATTCAGCATATCCCAAGCACGGAAAGATAACGAGTGGTTGCCATTGGTCAATTCTGGCAGTACATAACTGATTGTTCCTGCTTGGTAAGAGCTCTTGTTCGCTTCGAAATAGTCGTTCATGATATAGGTCTGCTTGCTGCTGTTATCCAAAACCAGGAGCAAATCATGACCGATACCGGAACCAACGGTATTGATACCGTTGTCGTCATATAGTTCTGCAAAGAAATGTGGCGTGCTATTGACGCGGTCACCATTGACGAATAGCGGCGTGTTCAGATACATTTTGATGTCAGGACCTTTATTGTCGTCAATAAGTTGAGACGAAGAACCGCCCACTTTGAATCGTTCGCTGTGACCAATGGCTTCCGCTTCGCCAAAGTCGTCCGTGCCGAGCGCATAGAAAGTGAGTCGTCCAAAGTCGGTGTTATAACGTATATCTTTTGGAACACGGAAGGTCATTTCAAAAACACCGTTGGTAACATCTGTTTCCCCGGTAAAAATCTTATTGGGGTAGTCGTCAAATGGGATAGTTGCTTTTAATGAATCGACAGGCTGGTCATTATCGCGTGTCTTGCGATGTTGGATTTTATCGAAGATAATGGCAGATAATTGTCCGTTAAAAGATACAGTGTCTCGGCGTGAGGAAGATAGAGTATCACCATTAGATATATGTCCGTAGATGGTAACTAAATCCATTGCATGAAGAGTGTGGGGAATACTATCCAAAACAACTTGATATTGCGTAGGGTAGTTGAGCGCAAGAGAGGGGTCACCCAACAGAACATACGGCATTTTATTGTTGATATTTCCTGTCTTATTCTTGGCAATCATAGCGGCATCGCCAATGGTATTGGGATAAGTAAACGGGTCGGAATGACTGAATAGACTTTGACAGAAATATTTGTTGGTAATTTCATTATCGGAAGCATATACGGTGCGGTCTGCCGAGAAAACGGCGATGGCACCTCCTATCGGATTCAGTACGGCTACTTCGGCTGTTGATATCTCTGTTTGGTCAAACCGGGCAAAATTGCACGTTGCAAGTGCCCACACACCCTGATTGGCATTCACCATTGATTCCACCTGCTTGCGAGTCAGGAACAGTTCCGAGCAGATATTATTAGGAGATCCGTGTCCGGAATAATCCATAAGGGACACACCGGTCTGCAACATATTGGAGAAACGGTTGTACGCCAACGGGTAAGTCTCACCGGAGGCAGATGTTTCTTGGATGTACGCATCAAGGTAAATCTTGTTGATAATAAATTCAGGCGCGTCATGGGCAACTATTTTGGCTGCCGTCTCAGCGGTTTTTACATGCAGACCTGCATCGCCGTCGTCAGCAAGGAAACATAGTTGCTGTTTCCATTTTCCTGCCGACGAGTTGTTTATGTAAGCAATCAGTTTATTGACCACATTATCTGCTTCGTCGTATGTATTGATAGGCAGTCGTCCAACGGCAATTCGCAATACGCCTCTGGGGTCTGACCAGCTTCCGTCATAATCCAACCCGTCTTTATCCTCTAAAAATCCGAAATAATCGTCGGTAGCGTATGCTTGTGTTTCAACCAACGACTCAATGGCTTGGTAGGTCAGCAGGGTTGGGGTGGGAGAGGTCTTCAGTATTTTTCTGTTGTCAAACGAGCCGTCTCCAAATAGTAATAAGGAACGGGGTGCCTGGTCTGTACCTTTATAGTTGTCATACAGATATTTCATCATCCAACGGAAGGCAGATGCATCGGGCGTTCCGCTGGAGAATTCATTAAACACTTCTTCATCGGTCACGACTTCCCATGATTGGTTAGGTGTACGTTTCTCGTGTGCTGTCTTAAGTTTTTCGGCAGCGTAGCGGAAAGACTCGGGCGTGATAATAATATGTTGTTTGCCGCGAATCTGTGCATGAATATCTTGGTTAGCCACTTTGCCGCGACTGGCAGGTTTAGACCAATTGGTAGATGAAGTCTCAACGGCTATGAATAGTTGCAGTTCGCTATTACTGCCTACCCATTTTAGTGTGTCGCCGTGTAAGGTCGTTGGAACGATATATGCATGTTCCGGGTGAGTCATATTCCAAACTTGTGTGGTTGTCTTGGCTCCTGTCAGAATATACAGGGACGGTTGTGAACTGCCGATATGCTCCGTATTGCGGATAAGCAGATGGTTGCTGCTTAAATGTAGGGAACACGGCACTTGCATTTCTATATAGTTGAGATATGCTACACCGCCAACATCTGAGGAACGATAGGTTAGGGCAACCGGCATCGACTCAGATGTAGCACGCAGGTTGGTCATGTGGAGAGTTGAGTCTTGCGTTGCCATTGTGTAGGAACCGCTAGCGGAAATGCTCGGAAAAGTGCAGTTGTTTTGTTTGCCGGCCACAGACACTTGCATTGATGTCTTTCCGTTAGCGCGGGCAACGGCATCTACCGTGCAAGTCATACTGTGGGAATAATCAACATCTTTGAACGTAAAATTAAACGACTGTCTGGAAGACGGAGTGAATTTTTCTCCGTACCATTCACGTCCGCCGCCTTCTCGGCCATAGTTGACATCTAACAGGTTACGTTGGTCCTCTTCATGCAATTGCAGAGCCGTATAGGTATGAACAGGAAAGGCGGATTCGCCGTTTAAGACTTCTCCTTCTGCCATAATGCGTTGCTCGCCGGCATTATCGCTCAAGAAATAGCAACCATAATCGGCATAGCAGTTGCGTGTATGCTCAAAATAGTGTTGGGATTTATTCCACTCCCAATCTACCGGTCCTTTGGCGTAAAAAAGGATATAGTCTCCTGCGGAGAAAACACCATCTGCTCCCGTGTGCATATAGAAGGGAATAGAAGGAAGGTCATCTGTGCGTGGTAGGGTGAAGTTCTGGTTGATTAGACTGCCTCCGTATCCCAATAGCCGTACGTTTTGCGGTTTGAGACCGTACGATTGTATTTGCTCGTAGGTGAGCATATATACGCCGGAGGTGTTGACTTGTATCTTTACAAACGTGCCGCTTTTCAATACAGACGACTCGACGTACGTATGGGCATGCATGGGGAACGCCATGCATAGGAGGAACAATATAAAGGTTGTTTTTCTCATTTAATTTTGCAATATAAGTGGTCTGTTTGTATTATTTGTTCAACTTGTAGCGGTTGTGCTTGTTCGGGCAAGTCCAGATATACGATATCTCCCATTCGGAGTGTCACCACTTGACTGATACGGTGAATAGCCTCATCTATATCGTGGGCATTATCCGAAGGTATGGGAAGCCATTCTCCCACGCATAACGCATTATCGAAGGCTGTGGCTTGTGCGTAATCGCTTTCCTTCAAGTCCCATGCTATAAAATCCAATCCTTGGGCGATAGCATCGTAATAGCGGTTGGCATAGCGGGTGTCGATACATTTACCCAAACGGCATATCCGTACCGCCTGACATGGTATATAGCGTAAGTCCGCCGACCAATCAGGCATAAAGAACGGTTTACGCTGATTGAGTAGAGATGCGTCACATTTCATAGTGAAATGATAGGTCCCGTTATAGTATGTCAATCCCACAATTTTCATGCCATTATTTGGCTCTAATGAATAGTTGTACGGGCGTGCCGAGGAAGTCCCACCATTCGCGCAGTTTATTCTCCAAAAAACGGCGATAGGGTTCCTTTACGTATTGGGGCAGATTGGCGAAGAATACGAAGGTTGGAACTTGTGTATTGGGCAGTTGGGTACAATATTTGATTTTTACGTATTTACCTTTGGTGGCAGGAGGCGGATAATTGGCAATCAGGGGCAAGAACTTATCATTCAGTTGGGCGGTTGGTACTTTACGTTGTTTGTTGTCATACACGTGCAACGCCGTTTCCATCACTTTGAAGATACGTTGTTTAGTCAGCGCCGAGCAGAAAATAATAGGAAAATCGGTAAACGGAGCCATGCGTGAGCGAATAGCCGTTTCGTAGCCTTTGATGTCGGCGTTTGTTTTATCTTCCACCAAGTCCCATTTATTGACGCATACCACAAGACCTTTCTTGTTCTTTTGAACGAGCGAATAGATATTCAAGTCTTGTGCTTCTATGCCACGAGTAGCGTCAATCATCAATATACATACATCGGAGTTCTCAATAGCGCGAATAGAACGCACAACGGAGTAGTACTCGAGGTCCTCGTTCACTTTGGCTTTTTTGCGTATGCCGGCGGTATCTACAAGGTAGAAATCTTTTCCGAATTTATTATAGCGCGTGTATATGCTGTCGCGCGTGGTGCCGGGTATATCGGTCACGATGGTGCGGTCTTCTCCGATAAAGGCGTTCAGAATAGATGATTTGCCGGCATTGGGGCGACCTACAATAGCAAAACGTGGCAGGTCTTCCAACTCGTCGTTGGTGTCGTCTTTCTTGAAGCGTGAACAAACCTCGTCCAGCAGGTCACCTGTGCCCAAACCGTTCTCGGCGGATACGATAAAAGGTTCGCCCAAACCTAATTTGTAGAATTCGGAAGCACCGTATTGGTTTTCGAATGTATCTACTTTATTGACAGCCAGCACACATTCTTTTTTGGACTGACGGAGCAGGTGTGCCACTTCCATGTCGAACTGTGTCACGCCTTCGTTCACATCAACCAATAGCAGTACCACATCGGCTTCTTTGATGGCTATATCCACTTGGCGGTTTATTTCGGATTCAAATGTATCGTCCGAATTCACCACCCAGCCTCCGGTGTCAATGACGGAGAACTCACGTCCGCACCAATCCGAGTGACCATATTGACGGTCACGGGTAGTGCCGGCTTCGTTCATCACGATGGCGCGGCGTGTTTGGGTTAATCGGTTAAAGAGTGTGGACTTGCCTACATTAGGCCTTCCCACAATTGCAACTATGTTCGCCATTGCAGTTGTTTTCGTTATTACATTCGTTATTACATTCGTCGCATTTACCTTTACAATGTCCGCATTTGTGTGGGTGACGAATAGCCTCTAATTCGGCTGGAGTAACATCTCGTACGTTCAGCACGCTGCCTACAAAATGCAGATTTTCCCCTGCTAAGGGGTGATTAAGGTCTATAGTAACCTTGTCGTTGGTTATTTCGCACACTTGGGCGTTAACTACTTGTCCGTCTGATGTGTTCATCGGCACGATAGCACCTATCATCACGCGCTCCGAATCGAACTCGCCGTCTCCGTTAAAGAACATAGATTTAGGCAGTTCCATTACGCCGTCGGTGTCGTATTCGCCGTATGCGTCTTGGTGGTCAATGCGGAAATCGAAGGTGTCGCCTTCGTTCAAGCCGTTCATGTTTTCTTCAAACTTGGGTAACATCATGCCTTCTCCGTGACAATATGTCAGCGGACGCATTGTTGTAGCACTTTCCATTAATTCTTCGTCACCGTGTACGCCATCTACGTACAAATCGTAGAGTAGGGTGACAACTTTTCCGTTTTCTATCATAATCTTTTATTTTTTTTCTTTTGCCTTTACCTTACCACCAAACCACTTTCTGGTTGGTTGAACCGCTATCGGACTTGTCATATTTCAGGTCTGCAAGCATGGAAGCGTTCACGCCGATGTGGAAGTTATAACTCTTATACGGTCCGAACGGTACAAACGATGCCGACATATTCCAACAGTGTAGGTCTCGTGACACGTTAAAATTGGTGTATGCCCATTTCTTGTTGGTAATATCGTAACTGGTTGTTGCGCTGGCTTTCCAACCTTTGCCTAATCCCAACGATGCCGAGATACTGAGGTTTTGGGTCAGTCCCATCTTGTATTGCATCTTGCTGTCGATAAAGTTATCGCGAGTATGGGGCAAATCGGCATAACGTATGGAATAGCTTAACGTCAGCGACCATGGTATTTCCGTTTTGACGTATCCTTCTTGTACGGACGGGTCATTATCTGCCTTGCCGTTATTACGTTTGCCGTTCACCATCGACCCGTCGTCTTTAACCGTAATGGGGTCCATATTCTCGTTTTCGTTATTGTTGTCTTGCTTTTTATCTTTGCCGAACCATTTTTTGAATGTGCTGTTATTGAAGGTATAACTCAAACTGGTATTCGTTCCACTCCAGTGGGGGAAACGTCCATTGTGCCAGTATTGTTTGTTGGTACGAACCGGGTTACCTTTGGCATCGTATTGGTACATATACGGGTCTAACGAGGTGGATAGGTTGAGGGTGTAATTGACAAACGGTATCTTCAATCGCAGATTAACGCTAAAATTGGAGAAATTCATCGAATCGGCTGCAAAGTTATACGAGCCGGTTACACCGAAGTTGTCAATAATGCTGTAAATCTTGTATGCCTCTTTGCCGGTTGTGTCTTTGTCGTTGCGGACTTTGACTTCTATATTGTTTTGTACGCCGAAGTTCAGCGTGGCAGCCAGTCCTTGGGGGGCATTGCCGTACATGGCTCCTTCATATCGGGAATAAGTTACCGGTATGCCGCCTTCCGTTCGCGGTACTTTGCGCCCTGTGATGGCATCTATGGAATCCGTGCCCAAACTGTTCTTTTCATACATCCCTTCCTCGTAGGTATCGTAATAACCCCAGAATGACTTGCCGAAGTCGGGACGGTAGGAGAAACTTAACGATGGCGTGAATACGTGACGGAAACGGTCCACTTTGCTATTGGGGAATAGTTTGCGGGACGGAATATAAAAACCGTACAACTTGGTGGACAAAGATAGCGATAACGAGAAATCGAATACGTTGTAGAAACCTCGTGTCGTATCGGTTTTTACCGTTTGGCTGCCTGCCTCGTCCCAATAGCGGTTAATGCGTTGGAAATACATTCTGTCTGTCATATTGATAGACGGAGTCAGACTCAGGTATTTGAACAGCATCCAGTTGGCGGAGATGGGAAGTGTATGTTTGATTCCTGTCTGCCAATCGCGGAAGAAATCGGATTTGAATACCTTGTCCTCTTTCAAGGCGTTGCACGCTATACGGGCATTGCCGGAATAAGATATTTTGATTTTCTCGTACCATTTCTCCTTGCCCACGCGGTTCTTTTTGCGGAACGGGTAGATGGAGGACATGTTGACGCTCAAGTCAGGAGCCGTCATTGTGATGGTAGAGTCTTTGGTTCGTTGGGTGATAGAGGCGTTGAGCGATAGATTCCATGGGCTGTCCGGAAAACGTTGGGTATAACTGATGGAACTGGACTTGGTGTTTTCGGAGTTCAACTCGCCATTGTAGTAACTGTTGATATTACTGCGGTTATAACCCGACGATGAGAAATTGACGCTTGCCGAGAAGGTGGAGTAGGGATTGGCTTTGCTGTCTTGTTGGTGAGTCCATTGCAGTTTCAGGTTGCGGGCTTCCGAATAGTCCGGCATACCTTCCTCGCTGGTCTTATCTACACGATAGTTAAAATCAATGTATCCGTTGAATTTATAGCGTTTGATATAGCGGCTCTTGGCATAAACGGCCCATGTGCCTTTGGTGTATATATCGCCTGTTATCTCCAGGTCCATATAGTCGTTTAGGGCAAAGTAATAACCTATGTTACGCAGGTAGAAACCGCGTGTGTAGTCGTCGCCAAAAGTTGGCATAATCAATCCGCTTGAATAGGTTTTGGTAAAGGGGAAGAAACCGAACGGTATAGCAAGCGGTACCGGCACATCTCCCACCACCATATAGGCAGGACCTGTGGCTATGTAGTCGCCGGGTTTGACTTTGGCGCGTGTCATCTTAAGGTAGAAGTGGGGGTGTTCGTGGTCATCGCATGTGGTGTACCGTCCGCCGGCCATCATCATCACGTCTGATTGGGTTTTCTTGGTCTTGTCGGCTACCACAAATCCTTCGCCTTGTTCGGTGGTGGCTTCACGGATAAAACCTTTTTGGGTTTTCATGTTGTAGGTCATCTCCAAACTCTCATAACTGTCTGACCCGTCTTTGAATACGGGCTTGCCCACTATCTCTTCTTCGATGGTGTCTAAGCGGCCTTTGGCGTGAACAAGGTTACTGTCCAGCACCATTCTTATCTCGGCGGCGTTCAGTTCCATTGTTTGGTAGGTTACCACACCGTCACCGTACATGATAGCCTCACCGTTCCCCATCAATACGATAGAGTCTTTGGCAACGTAATGAACAGGCGAATCAATAGCATCTTTCTTCGTGGGCTTGGCTGCGGCTACACTATCTACAGCCACGCTGTCAATAGCCACGCTGTCAATAGCCACACTGTCAATAACCACGCTATCTACAGCCACGCTGTCCGCCACTTCCTCTGCCCACAGGATAAGGGGAAGCAACAGCCATAATAATATGCACAATTTCCTTTTCAATCCGTATCATTATCGCCCGCATACGTGCGCGACGCAAAAAAAGCCTGCAAAGATACTACTTTTTTAGCATATTTGCAAATAATTAGGCGTTAAAGTGTGCTTTTTATGTAAAAAACAATTATTTATTTGCTTTTTCAAAAAAAAAAATGTACCTTTGCGGTCCCAAATTGGTAAATAATGAATATTACGTTTAAGGAGAGAATCGAAACGCTCAAAGCGGAGACGCAAAATTTGCAGGCAAAGAGTGCCGGGGAGTTGGAACAACTACGTCAAAAATACTTAAGCAAGAAGGGTGCGGTTACTGCGCTTTTTGATGAGTTTAAACTGTTTCCGAAGGAAGAAAAAGCCCAATGGGGTGCATCGATTAACCAACTCAAACAACAAGTTGAATCGCGCATTAGTGAACTACGTGACGCAGTAACTGTGCATTGTGCATCGTCAACCGTCAACCTCGATCTAACCCGTACGCCGGACCCTATCGCTATGGGTACCAGACATCCGCTTTCCTTAGTGCGGGAGCAGATTATTGACATCTTCTCGCGTATCGGTTTCACTGTGGCTGACGGTCCCGAAGTGGAGGACGACAAGCATGTCTTCGGTATGCTCAATTTTGCGCCCGAACACCCGGCTCGTGATATGCAGGATACGTTCTTCGTAGAGAAAGAGAATGGCGTGCAAAAACCAACAGATATTCTTCTTCGCACACACACTTCCAGCGTGCAAACACGTGTTATGACCCAATGGGCTCAACAACTGCAAGCTGCCACATCTCTCCCCCTTACAGAGGGGGGCGGGGGGTGTCCCCCCCTTCGTGTTCTTTGTCCGGGACGTGTGTTCCGTAACGAGGCCATATCGGCTCGCGCACACTGTTTCTTCCATCAGGTGGAGGGATTATATATTGATAAAAACGTCAGTTTTGCCGACTTGCGGCAGGTGTTGCTGTATTTTGCCAAAGAGATGTTTGGACCGGAGACTAAAATCCGTCTTCGTCCGTCTTATTTCCCGTTTACCGAACCCAGTGCCGAAATGGATATCTCCTGTGACCTTTGTGGAGGTAAAGGCTGTGCTTTCTGCAAGGGTACCGGCTGGGTAGAGATTTTAGGTTGTGGCATGGTCGATCCCAATGTGTTGGAGAGTTGCGGTATAGATAGCAAGGTTTATACGGGTTATGCTTTTGGTTTGGGTGTAGAGCGTATCACGAATCTCAAATATAGAGTGAAGGACTTGCGCTTGTTCTCGGAGAATGATGTCCGTTTCCTTCGTCAGTTTGAGTCCTGCTAAACCTGCCCCCTCCTCCCAGTTTAGGTTTTTGATTGGTTAATAATTATTGTTTACTTAGCCGGCGATATTATCGCCATTCTATTGCGCGAGCGACGTTAAGAAGCGTTATAACGGTGGCGTAGCCCCTTAACGGAGCGATACCGTCCGAACGCGAGGTCGACACTCGGTCGACACTCATTCGACACTCTCTCGAGGGTTGTTGATAGTTGTGGCGGGCGGAACGAACAAAAATCTATAATATATTTATTATTCATTCCTTACGCGGGGATTATATACGTATTTAGAAAATAGTTGGAGTTTCGCCCGCCAAGTTCTTCCTGTTTTCATCTAACGTATTGGTATCTAATTCACGTACTACGTACCCACGAACTCGCAATTTGCTATGTTTAACCTGCTGATAACCAATCTTTCTGAGCAGTTCTCCAAGCTTTCGGATAGATAACGGATTACGTAAATTTCCAAGAAAAGCGAGGCGGGCGGAAAGTTCTGCGGTAGTCATAAATTTGGCTCCTGTTTCGCCCGCCTGAGCGGGCGCAAAGTAGATTGGTAATAATTCTTCTTCGTTAGATTCAGTCATAAAACTCTCCACATGCGGCGCGAGGGTCTGTATATGCTCCTGATCGAACCAATACTCAAAGCCGTGGTCTATCATATACACCGCCTGTGCATAGTACATCTCGTAGGGCTGTAGGGGGTTTTGGTAGGGGTTCTGTATGCTCACCACCCGGAACGGCAGCCAACGCCTGTTGCCCGTTGTGTCGGTCAGGAAACTTGTTGATATTTACGTTTCCGTTTATGTTCACATTATAAAAACCGGTAGATGGATTGAGTTGAATAACAACCGGTTCGTCAAATCTGCCAAATCGGCAACATCAAATTTCTCTAAAATGATAGTTTCTAACATAATGATCAGTTCTATATTAGGCAAGTTCAAAAACTTCAAGTAACTTGTCAAGCACTGGCTTAAAATTGAGCAACCACTCTTTCTTAAAAGAAGAATAATTGTCTTGAATGTAATATTTTATTGCCTCTGGCGTGCTTTTGGGCCTTTTATTACTAGTCATAACATCATTCCAAGTAATATTACGAAACTCTTTATGGGTATTATTAACATGAACTTTGTTCGTCACTACTTTATAGGCATCTCCGTGAAATAAATCTTCTGCCATATATGTATTTTCATCTTTATCTGATGGTCTATGATTATGAACTATAGAATAATCATTTTGGTAGAATAGCAGTATTGGTTTTGTGTCTTCAAATTCTGCCATTTTATCCTTTACATCTTCCCATCCATCATATCCCGTTTGATCGTAATCAAATAAAAATACTAATTTATCGTAATGAGCATTGTATGGATATAAGGTTTGACGATATAATTCCACTGCATTATTAGCCCCTCCTGCATGTACAAATGCAACTTGATTTAAAATTTTTACATAATTAGGATTTTCATCTATGAGTTTATTTATAGCATGCTTAATGTACAAAATATCATATGGTCCTTCTACAACAAGTATCTTTTTTGAACTAAGTATGAAAGCCCCTTCAAAATAATTGATAGTATTATCTGTTAATTCTGCAAGATGTTGTAAAGGGTCTGTTTCTTCCACCTGCCCTTCATGCATATAATAGACATTCTTCTCTTCATAACCATCCCAACGTTTGTTAAGAAACATTGGTGAATGTGTGGTCATAATAGTTTGTCCATTAAAGTCCGAAATGGCTTTAAGCAAATCTTTCTTCATCGCAATATGCGTATGTGCGTCAGGTTCATCAAGAAGAATTAATGCGTTTTCATCTCCAAGTACTTTTGTAATACATTCTATCAATATGAGTTTCTTCTCTCCTTCGCTAAGGTCATCAAAGTTGATGTTGTTAATCTTAATTTGAATAGAAGTAATTAACTTGTCTATCGTTTGTCCTTGTGGAACATTTTTTTCAGGCATAGACAATATATACAAAAATTGGAATACAGCAAATGCATTTTTCAATGGATTATTGATGCCATAAATATTCATATCGGTTGTCGCCAATGTTTTGGCATTAATCCATCCTCCCCCCTCTTGTTGGCGTTGTATCATTGTGTCATGCCATCGGCATGCCTGATGATTGGAAAACTTTGCCCTTTTGGTAGAATCGGAAACAAATTGAATCGTGATATTATCAATGTCATCGATATGCAATACAGAATACCGAAAATGCTTTACTTCTTCTTTTTCTGAACATAATAAAGAAATTAAAGCAATTTTCCAACAATATTTATTGATGTATGCTAATAAAGGTGCAAAATTATTGTTATCCACAGCATCTTTGAAATACCCCATATAGTATTTTTCAAAAGATAATTTCCATAAACGATTATCTTCTCCACTATAGCACGCAATTAAAGAAGACGGATAAACTAATTCGTTTTGTTCACATTTAGTCCCGTCTTTTTGTACTTCTTCTTTTGCTATGAAATAAGTATGTCCATCTAACTCATAATTGATTTTGTATTCAAAAGGAATTTGATTACTTTGATGATTGATAAGTTTATCAAAAATCAAACTAATTGCTTCAAGTAAATTACTTTTACCTGAGCCATTTAATCCTATAAGTGCGATGTAACCCGTATTTGAGGAAAAATCAAAAGGTTGCTCTTTTATATTTTTATATTCCTTGATATATAAAGATTTTAATCTAAAAGCCATAGTTATAAATTATTCAAATATTGCTTGTTCAAATTGGGCGACTGCTTCTTGACGGAGAGTGGCGGCAGTAGTTTTGCACTCTGCTATTTTGGCTCGTTGTTCTTGCACTACTGCCACTATTTCTGCCTGCACATCCAATGGCGGAAGGGGGATAGGGATTTGTTCTATCTTTTCTTGATTAACAACAGGGATTGTTGTTTTCGTTCTCTCTGTTGTCGTAATATCCTTATTGCAATGCATATAGCAATATACAAACTCAGGACTAACTAAAGTAGAATCCACGGAAAAACCTGTAATTTGTTGATTAGAGGAAACACTTTGATCTGAGACGATACCAATTTTCCCAACTGTTGAACCAATACCGACAAAAAGCAATTCTCCTTTGTAAAATAATCGAACTTTTTTTGCTGCAAGAGCAGGCTGAGCAAGAGAACGCTCTGCATCGGTTAAATACATACTGGTTCCTATATCAGCAGGAGTATAAAACTTTATATTCCCATTAAAATACTCTTTATGGGATGTCGATGGGGTTGTTCCTGTTCTAATTGATGTAATAATGTCTTTTAACGGATGTATAGGATAACTGCTTGTAATTCCTTGCTGTACATTAAATGGATCCCAACGCGAAAGAGTATCTTTATAATTAATAAATTGCAATCGAGGTAAAGTCTTGCCGTGTTTATTCATTGGTTTTATTAGTCCCAATTTTCCATTAACGATTTCTTCTATCTCTTTTTCTCCGTTTTCGGCTTTTTGTTCTAATTCGGTGGCTTGCTGCAAATTGTGGTTGTAGGCATCTACCAACGCTTGCTGCTCTGCCAATGATGGAAGGGGAATTTGGATGTCTA
>JAKSMY010000090.1 GCA_024400275.1 Paludibacteraceae bacterium
AAAGCAGTCTTCTCTATCGGTGCAAGACACATCGACAAGCACACGAATGAGTAAAAATAGCCTCCCGAAAAGGGCGGCTATTTTGCTTTTGGCTATTTCGGACTCCGCCTTGCTCGTTGCACTCGCAATTCCCCCCAATGTACGTTCGCGTCTTGCGGGATATACGCAAATCGTTTGTTTTTTAGGCAGGGCGTTGCCCCCTTATTATACCTCTTTCTTGGTCTATTATATGCAAGCATCTATAGCCCTCAAAATCGGCATAATAATAGATAATTATCTATTTTGCCTAAAAAAACAAACCAAAATTTGCGTATATCAAATTTTTGTAGTATATTTGTACCCGATATCAATTTAAACGTCAAATGAATACGATTTTTATCACAGGAGGTTCGACCGGAATAGGTGCCGCTTCAGTACGCAAGTTTATCCAAGAAGGTTGGAATGTGGGCTTTATGGATATAAATGCGGACAAAGCCCACGAATTGGAACAATATCTTAATGTGCCGGAACGGCTGCTCTTCATCGAGGGCAATACACGTTCTCGCGAAGATATACACCGTGCGGTAGAGGCTGTTGTGGCGCGGTTCGGCTCCCTTAATAGCGTCTTTGCCAATGCCGGTATTCACCGCCAAAACACCTTATTGGATGTGTCTGACGAGGAACTTCGTTTAGTGATAGATACCAATATATACGGCACAGTCAATACCCTGCGTGAAGCCGTGCCCGAACTGATTGAGGCCGGTGGCGGTACGGTGGTTATTAACTGCTCCGACCAGTGGTTCGTGGGTAAGTCGCACAGTTTTGCGTACGGCCTTACCAAGGGGGCATTAGGGCAGATTACCCGTTCTCTTTCAATCGATTTAGGGGCGCACAATATACGTGTCAATGCCGTTTGTGCGGGAACTATTCATACACCGCTGGTGGACAGACTCTTCCTGGACTTTGCCGAAACGGATCATTGTACCATAGACGAGTATTGGAAAGTGGAAAATCAACGCTACGCACGCGGTTCGGCAGGACAACCTGAAGAAGTGGCAAACATGGTTTATTTCCTTGCTTCCGATGCTTCTTCTTTCTGCACAGGAGGACACTACCTTGTCGATGGCGGACTCGTTGCACAATAGCGATAGGCATAATATGGCAACAGAATGACAGATACAGATACCATAATTGCCCTTTCTACCCCGTACGGCAGCGGTGCGATAGCGGTGGTGCGTATGTCAGGTAAAAAGGCTATTACGTTGGCAGAACAACTGTGCGGCAGGACATTTACCCGCCAAGTACATTATTGCCACGTGGAGAACTTAGACGATTTAGTGGTCACTATTTATCATGCTCCTCATTCGTTTACGGGTGAAGATGTGGTGGAATTATCCTGTCATGGAAGTTTATATATTCAGCAGGAGTTGCAACGCCGCTTAATTGTTTTGGGGGCTCGTTCGGCGCGTGCTGGTGAGTTTACACAGCGGGCTTTTCTCAACGGCAAGATGGACCTGATGCAAGCCGAAGCCGTTGCCGATTTGATAGCGGCACAGACCCAAGCAGAGGCTCAGTTGGCACTAACTCAGTTGCGGGGTGGCATATCCGGTGAATTGGCAATACTGCGTGAGCATTTGCTCAAACTGACCTCGTTGCTCGAACTGGAATTGGACTTTGGCGACCATGAAGAGTTGGAGTTTGCTGATCGTGGCGAGTTGGAGCAGTTAGCCGTTCAGATAGAAAAAAAACTTACATCATTGACTGATTCGTTCCAAACCGGCAATGCTATCAAGAATGGTGTGCCGGTGGCAATAGTGGGCAAGACGAATGCCGGCAAATCGACGTTGCTTAATGCTTTGGTGGGCGAAGAACGTGCTATAGTGAGTGATGTACACGGTACGACTCGTGACACGATAGAGGAAACACTTGTGATAGATGGTGTTCTTTTCCGACTGATAGATACGGCAGGTTTGCGTGCTACGACCGACACGATAGAGAGCCTTGGAATAGAGCGCAGTCGTCGTGCAATGGAAAAAGCACAGATTATTATTCATGTGATAGACCCAACGGAAGAAGAAAGATTACTGCTGAATGAAGAGTCTTCATCTAAGGTCATTACGGTATATAACAAGTCTGATTTGAAGCGCGTGGAAGGACAACTATGTATTTCCGCCAAGACGGGTGATATAGAGGCGTTGAAGACACGTTTGGTAGAGGAAGCGGGGGCGTTGAATGTATCAGGAGTGGTTGTTTCGTCAATGCGGCATTATGAGGCTTTATGCCGTGCTTTGAACGCTATACGCGCTGTGCGGCAGGGTATGAATGATGGGTTGAGTGGCGAACTGCTGAGTGAAGATTTGCAAGAATGTCTCAATGCTTTAGGCGAGATAACGGGTCAAATCACTTCGCAGGAAGTCCTGAATAACATATTTAGCAAATTCTGTATAGGCAAATAACAATATGATACTTATCTTCAGTGCACCGTCGGGTGCGGGTAAATCAACATTGGTGAATTATCTATTGAGTCAGCGTTCAGACTTGGAGTTTTCGGTTTCGTGTACGACGCGTGCCCCTCGTGGGCACGAACAGAACGGAACGGAGTACTATTTCATTTCCAACGAAGAGTTTATGCAACGTGTGCAAAACGACGAGTTTGTGGAGTACGAGAACGTGTATGCCGGCACGTATTACGGAACTCTAAAAAGTGAGATAGAACGCATAGAGAAGAAAGGACACCATGTGGTGTTTGATGTTGATGTAAAGGGGGGCATTAACCTTAAGAAATACTTTGGCGATAGAGCCATCAGTTTTTTTGTTGCTCCTCCGTCTATAGACGAACTTCGCAGACGGTTGATAGGTCGTGCTACCGATAGCGCGGAGAAAATAGAAGAGCGCGTGGCAAAGGCTGCTACGGAGTTACTGGATCAGCCTCAATTTGATGTGACTATCGTGAATGAAGATTTGGCTGTTGCTAAAAAACAACTGATTCAAAAAGTAGAAGACTTTTTAGTATGAAATATCGTCAACTTCCTAACACTGATTTGAAGGTGTCTGTACTCTCGTTGGGTACAGCCACTTTTGGCGGTTCCTACGGTTTTGAAGGGTGGGGACACGTTGATGTAGCAGAGGCTACCCGTATGATAGATATGGCATTAGATGCCGGTATCAACATGTTTGATACGGCAGATGTGTATTCACAAGGTTGGAGTGAGCAGATTTTAGGGCAAGCCATTCAAGGTAAACGTGACCGGTTGCTGATAGCCAGCAAAGGAGGTTTCCGCATGAGTGATGAGCCTACAGACGCGGGTTCGTCTCGCGAACATCTGATAAAAGCATGCGAAGACAGCCTTCGTCGCCTGAATGTCGATTATCTGGACTTGTATTACGTACACGGTTTTGATAATAACGTGCCTACAGAAGAGACAGTTCGTGCGATGGACGAACTGGTTCAATCGGGCAAAGTGCGTTATATAGCATGTTCCAATTATAGCGGTTGGCACGTGATGAAATCATTGGCGATAGCCGACCAAGAGCACCTAAATCGCTATGTGGCACATCAGGTCTATTATTCGTTGCTTAATCGTGATTATGAATGGGAACTGATGCCCTTGGCGCAGGATCAGCAGTTAGGCGCTATTATCTGGAGTCCGTTGGCAGCAGGCAGATTGGCAGGGCGTTATCGTCGTGGTGTACCTATACCCGAAGATGCCCGTGTGCGACATAACGGTGTGCCTGTTCGGGATAATGTGGTTCATTACGATGTATTATATCGTATTATCGACTGTTTGGATAGCATAGCGGAGGAAACGAGCCACCCGGTGGCAGACGTGGCATTGGCGTGGCTGCTATCGCGTCCTACGGTAACCAGCCTGCTGTTGGGAGCGCGCAAAGAGCAACATCTGAAAGAGAACCTCACGGCAGCCGACTTGGAACTGACATCCGAACAGATAGCCAGACTGGACGAGGCAAGTGCTCAACCTAAAGCCTATCCTTATTGGCACCAAAATCTTAAACCTGAGTTCAAATCACAAATATTCTATTAAGATGGAGCAGCTGGTCACCTATGTGACTTGGTTAGTCCAGTTGTCTTATCCTGAAATAGGTTGACACATTTAGTAATCAAAAAATGATCAACATT
>JAKSMY010000091.1 GCA_024400275.1 Paludibacteraceae bacterium
ACTTGCAAATCCTCGTGCGCGTGCGCCTGATCCATTAATATATCTTCGTTGATTTGCTTGGTGTTGCCATAGGGCGAAGTCGCCGTTTTACGCGGAGCCGTCTCATCCACAGGCAGATGCTCGGGGTCTGGCTGACCATAGACTGTGCAAGAGGAGGAGAAGACGATATTCTTCACATTATGCACCGACATCAATTCTAACAGATTGACTAACGAGACAACATTATTGCGGTAGTACATCAGCGGCTTCTGCACGCTCTCGTTCACTGCTTTGCTGGCTGCAAAATGGATAACGGCATCAATATCAGGATATTGCTCAAAGACACGGTCTAAATTGGCATAATCCAAGCAGTCCACATTTTCAAAAGCAGGTCTCTTGCCCGTAATGGCTTCTACACCATCCAAGACATCAACGCTACTATTGCTGAGGTTATCCACCACAACCACATCATATCCCTGCTGTTGCAATTCAACAACCGTGTGTGAACCGATATAGCCGGTTCCGCCTGTGACTAAGATACAAGCCATAAATTAGAATAATTTCTCCGGATAAACACCTTGACGAATCAGTTCGGCAATCTTCATTACCACCTGAGGACGGTCCTCGGAGTATGTAACGCCAAACCATTTGCTGGGGGTATCCAGTACTTTGCAAGTAGCCTTACCGGATTCGATCATGGCATTAACCTGCATCGGGATGTAGAACTCCTTCTTCATCTCCTGTCCGTATTCAGCCAAGAACTCACGGAACATACGCTCTGCCACCTCAAAGTACTCCGGCGTAAAGCCCCACACATTCATTGAAACGGGTGTATTCAGGGCTAATTCGTGGTCAATACCATTTTCGGTGTAGTAAATCTTACCGTTTTTCTCCTCTACCGAGGTACGCTCAACAATATCCGTCAGGAAACCGTTTTCATCCGCCGAGCAAACACCACGGCTGACGCTACCATTCTCAGAAAGAGTGTTTTGTACACGATAACCCACCATTGCATAACGGCCTTCGGTACCCTCAATCTTTTTGAGATAATCGGCCATTACTTGGAAAGACTCTCTGCCATAAAAATCGTCTGCATTGATAACCGCAAACGGCTCATGGATGAGTTCGCGTCCCATCAGCACGGCATGATTAGTGCCCCACGGTTTAGTTCTTTCCTTATTGTATGTGCATCCTGCGGGTACACTATCCAAGGATTGGAAACAAATCTCACAGGGTACTTTGTCCTCGTACTTGCTCAGTACGACACGGCGGAAATCATCCTCAAAGTCCTTGCGAATGACAAAAACGATTTTACCAAAGCCGGCTCTAAGAGCATCATAGACATTATAGTCCGTAATCGTTTCACCATTAGGTCCTAAGCCGTCAATTTGCTTAAGTCCTCCATAGCGGCTTCCCATGCCGGCTGCTAATACAAAAAGTGTTGGTTTCATGTGTATATTTTATTTTGTTATAGTTTCTAATGATTTTTTCGCGTTAGCCTTGCGATTCATATATAGTTTGCGTCGTTCCTCAAACTCCGCTCTGCGTTCCTTCAGGTCCTCCACAAAATGGTCATAACGCGACTTATGGAGCAACCATGTACCGTGAATCTCCGAGCAATTGCCTACGGTCATGAACGACTGAATCGAATGATCGTTCATAAATTTCATAAGGCCGGCATACTCATCTTTAGTCAAAAGCGACTGAATTTCAATTTGTTTGACACCGGTATAGCCACCCTCGATAGTGTAAAGCGAGCAACCGCGCCCTGCAATCTCAATGATATATCTACGCACCCGTTCATAGTCAGGCGTGATGATGCATACACGCTTGCGATTGTTCATGGTTGCAGTGAAATAATCAATCACCAAACCATTAAGCCATGTGCCCAGCAAGCCGATAACAACCATGCGGAAATCATTGATAAGGAATGCCGTGCAGCAGATAATAGCGCCACCGATACTGACCGAGGTGCCAATATCAAAGTGGAAATATTTGTTGATGATCTTACCCAAAATATCCAAACCGCCCGTTGAAGCGTTGAGACGGAACTCAAAAGCCTGACAAGCCGAAAGCAGGAAGCAGAAGCAAAGCAGGTCAAACCACAAATCTCCCATTCCCAAACCGGCAGACATAACCGATTCCTTAACCTGCATCAGCACCTGTCCCGAGCGACTCAACAGATACGGGTAACCGTTAGGGTCCAATACCTGCAAACCCGCCTGCAGTTGTGCCAATACATCAGGATTGTCAATAACTGTATGCGTTATATTCGTGTAAGGGAACACCCTATCCCAAAACTGAATCATCGGTCCCAAAATCATCGCCGTATAAACCGTTTTGGCACCGAATTCATTGCCTATCAGGATAAATGCGAGCACCAACAAGAAGGCATTAATTCCCATAATCCAATAGGACAGTGTGTCTGCATTTCCCCCCAATACGGTGTTGATGACGATACTGAGACCGGAAATAGTTCCGATAATCAGATGGCTGGGGGTCAGGAAATAGTACACGGCAGCCGACCCGAAGAACATGCCGATAGTCATCAGGATTAGTTCCCTCCAGAACTTACGCGTCTGCAAAGCCTGTCCAAACGATGCAAGTATTTTTCTCATCATAAATTTGCCATGTGAATGGCGGTTACGGCACCTTCGATACCTTTGTTGCCTAATTTGCCCCCTGCACGGTCCAAAGCCTGCTGCTTATTGAGCGTGGTCAGCACCGAAAAAATGACAGGAGTAATACCTTTGCTGTTCAGCACCGCTACGCCCTGCGTAACAGACTGACAAACATAGTCAAAATGCGGAGTCTCGCCTTGAATAACGCAGCCGATAACGATGATAGCATCGTACAAGCGGGCGTGCGCACGGCTTTCCTCTTGAGGAATTAAGCGTGAGGCGGCATAGGTCAGTTCCACCGTTCCGGGGACATGTTGTATCAAGATATGCTTTTCCTGCACGCCGTGCTTCAACAGCGTATCCACAGCCCCCTGTGCCATCGGATAAGTGATATCCGAGTTCCAATCAGCCACAATAACCGCGTAGCGCTGACGTTCAAGGACGTCAGCGCTAGGCAGGCAGGATGCATCATATAATGATAAATCGGTCGTCATATTACTCGGCCATTGCAACAAAACGGTCGATATCGCGAGCCTCTGCCGAAGCGGGATAAGCGTCACGAATGGTAACGAAAGCGTTCTTGGCAGCCTTCTTGTTACCCAACTCCAAGTAAACCAAACCGGCTTTCTTCCAGGCGATAGGAGCAATCAGTTCGTTACCGGACTTACCGGCGTTCTCAAATGCGGCAACAGCCTTATTCAACTCCTCCATGTGAACAAACGCGTCACCAAGCAGCATAGAAGCAGCAGGATCCATAATATCGTCCTTTGCGGAGAAACGCTTGAGATACTCGGCAGCCTCATCAAACTCGCCCATCTCATAATGGCAGACACCTGCGTACAGAGCAGCCAACTTACCTTGTTGGAACAAACGATAGGAAGCAGCAATCTCCTCAAAACCGATACATTCGGCATCGTCACCCATCAGAGCCTTCTGAAAATCACCCTGTTGGAAATAGGCTTCAGCCTTAGCCATCTCGTTACTTGCCTCTACACCTTTCGGGCGAATAACGTAGTTATTAAGAGCAATAATGCCCAAAACAACGGCTGCAATAGCAGCGATAATCCAAGTCAGCATGTTGCTGTGGTCCTCAATCCATTGACCGGTAGTGGTGAGCGCCTCGTTCATGTTTTCAAGTTGCTCGTCTTCTTTTTGAAAATTTTTCTTTGCCATAATTTATAGTATTTATTTATTTTTCCAAAATGAACGTGCAAAGATACAACTTTTTTAGAATATATGCAAGTTTTTCAAAGAAAAAAGTAAAAAAACATATATATAGGCACAAAAAAAGCGTCGTATTACCTTTACTCGAGAAAACTCCTAATAGTAGGATTTGGATTTTTACCTTTCCGCTGTAATCCGACCACCTCATCGCTACACTTGCGTGGTCACGGCGTAGAGTATCGGCACGCCATTGGAAAGTTATTATACCCGTTAGTTAATTCAATTTGATGAGTTTTCCGGTCTCTATGTAATACAACGCTAT
>JAKSMY010000092.1 GCA_024400275.1 Paludibacteraceae bacterium
GCGTTCGGATATGAATGGGCTCGTCGCAGCCGTCTGAAAGAGTTCGCACATCCTTGTCCATACAAGGGTGAAGATAAGGAAGAACTGGTGCTGTTTGCCAAAGAAAGAGAGCATCAGCAACATTACGATTACTATATATTCGGGCATCGACATATTGAGTTGGATTTGATGATTTCGCGCGAGTCACGCGTGATTATATTAGGTGATATGTTCAAACTATGGACATACGCTCAGATGAGCGAGGAGGGCCGTTTGGAGTTGAGCGTTGAGAGTTGAGCGTTTAGAGTTTAGCGTTTAGAGAGATATGCATACACGAGAAGAACAATTGCAGGCCTTTGATAGGTTATTAACCATCATGGATGAACTGCGGGTTAAATGTCCATGGGACAAGAAACAGACCTTTGAGAGTTTACGACAGAACACCGTAGAGGAAGCCAATGAACTGGCAGCTGCTATCATTCGTAAGGACATGAATGAGATTAGCAAAGAAGTGGGAGACGTGCTGTTGCATGTCGTTTTTTATGCTAAGATGGGCAGCGAGACGGGAGATTTTGACATGGCAGATGTATGCAATCGGTTATGCGATAAACTGATTTTCCGTCACCCCCATGTTTATGGAGAGGTTGCGGCACAGAACGCAGAGGAAGTGAGTCATCTATGGGAGCAAGTCAAGTTGAAGGAGAAAGGCGGCAATAAGACCGTTCTTGGTGGCATTCCGGACAGTCTGCCCAGTCTGATTAAGGCTTATCGCATCCAAGATAAAGTGGCTAATGTAGGGTTTGATTGGGAAAAGAAAGAAGATGTGTGGGATAAAGTGAAAGAAGAGATTGGTGAGTTCGAAGCCGAAATGCGTGAACAAACTAACGTAAACGCAAACGAGAACGTAAACGTAAACGAGAACGAAAACGCAAACGCAAACGTAAAACGTGAAATGACGCAAGAGTTTGGAGACTTGCTTTTCTCGTTAATCAACGTGGCCCGGTTATACAAGATCAAGCCGGATAATGCGTTAGAGATGACCAATGGTACGTTCACCCGCAGGTTTAATTACATCGAGCAAAAAGCTGCCCAACAAGGGTTGCGGCTGCAAGACATGACCATTGACGAAATGAAAACGCTGTGGCAGGAAGCCAAACAGCAAGAAAAGGGAGTAAAGGAATAGACCGAGTCTATTCAATCACAGGTTGCTTAAAGATTTGTGATTTAGGTGAGAACTTAGAATCCGATTCAACCACCAACTCAATCGTATGCTCACCTGTCTTGATGGGCCGATAGCCCAGACGCAATGCTGCGAAACTATACCCGGGCTTAAAGAGGAGTTGCACATGTTTGGTATCCGATTCAGGAAGCAGAATAGCACGGAAGTCGTCACCCATCTGAGCAGACGGAATCAAACTGAGGGTATCTACATTCATACGGGCAGCAATTAAATCATTTGCAACCGAACCAAATCCTGCCACAAAAACAACCGTATCACCTACATGAATAGGTTTGAGATGGTAATAGCCATCCAGGGGAGAGACCGCAACGGAATCAAGAGTATCCTGAGCAGCCACGATAGAATCGCCCCTATAAACGGGATTCAAATAGAAAGACGAATGCAAGATATAAGGGGTATAGGAAGCCTGACGAGACGAGCAAGCAGATATGACTCCTGCAAGAACAATCAAAGATATGAAAATAGATTTTTTCATAGTGCGGCATATAGGACTCGAACCTACACTCTCATCGAACTAGATCCTAAGTCTAGCGCGTCTACCAATTCCGCCAATGCCGCATTGTTGGGAACGAAAGCGGGTGCAAAGGTACAACTTTTTTTTTAATTATGCAAATATGAACGAAACTTTTTATAAAATTTTACCCAATGGTGTACAGATTGTGTATCGACAACGTCCGTCCGAGGTGGTTTATTTAGGTATTATGGTGGGAGCCGGTACACGCGATGAGTTGGAAGAAGAAAGTGGATTGGCGCACTATATTGAGCATTGTGTTTTCAAAGGATGCAAGCCATTCCCAAACCTTTTATCCAATCAAGGGAAAGAGTTGACGGCAAGAGATATTATTGATCAAATAGAAGGCGTTGGCGGAGAAATCAATGCCTATACGACCAAAGAAGAGACCACTTTTTATGCTGCTACACCAAAGAGGTATTGGAAAAGGGCATTAAAGTTAATTGCTTCCATGATACTGCATCCTACTTTTCCTAAAGAGGAGACAGAAAAAGAAGTGGAAGTTATCTTAGATGAGATTGAAAGTTACGAAGATAGTCCGAGCGAATTGATTTATGATGACTTTGAGTCATTAGTCTTTAAAGGTCATCCGTTAGCAAGACCTATTTTAGGAACGCGTAAGAGCGTGCGTGCGCTCGCAAAGAGCAAGTCTATCGCTCAAGAATTCATGGCACGTAATTATACCTCTGACCAGATGGTCGTGTTTGCGCAAGGAGATGTATCCCTCAGCCAATTAGAAACCCTGACTAATCAATTATTTAAGGATATCAAGGCCGGTGGAACTTCGCATGCTCCTTACGATGCTGCCCCAAAAGAACATGAGGTTCGATACAAAAAACACACCCATCAGGTGCATGTTATGTTAGGAGGATTGGCCTATCCGATAGGTCACAAGAAACAACTGGCTCTGTATCTGCTCAACAACATCTTAGGCGGAGGTAGTATGTCGTCTAAACTTAATTTGCTTTTGCGCGAGAAGAAAGGCCTTGTTTATACCATTGAATCTCAATATACGCCCTTGAGCGATACCGGGTACTGGAGTATTTACTTTGCCTCGGACAAGAAAGATAAAGACGAATGTATCCGACTGATTTTAGGTCAATTAGAAGCCTTTAGGAAGCATCCTATCAGTCAACACCAGTTGCAGAAATCGCTGCAACAATTGCACGGACAGATGGCTATTTCGTCAGAGAACCAAGAGAACAATGCGTTGGCGATGGCTAAGTTGATGTTGTATCACGGCTGTGCGCCCACTTGGGAAGAAACATTCCGAAAAATTGCTCAACTCACGCCCGATGATTTGTTTGATGTTGCACAAGAAATCTTTCATCCAAGTAACATTTACACACTTATTTACGAATAGTGTTACAAAACAGGCACTTTTTTACACAAAATGACACAAAAAGGCAGGAATTTTTATTTTTTCTGCTTTTTTATTTGCATATATCATTTTTATTTTGTAATTTTGCACGATTTTTCGCGTCCTATGCGATAATTTGTAAGAAATTAAGCAAATATTATTTATAATATATGATGAAAAAATTTTATACCTTATTCTGTTTATTTTTGTTGAGTACGGCCTTGATTGCCCAGACAAAAGTAACAGGTGTAGTTTTAGAAGACTCGGGGGAAGGTGCCATTGGTGCGAACGTTGTAGCTGAGGGTACAACAGTAGGTACAGTGACCGACTTTGAAGGTAACTTCGAGTTGATGGTTCCCGCAGGAGTTAAACACTTAATTATTTCGTCCATTGGTTTTAAGACACAAACCGTGGCAGTTAAGCCTGTCATTAAGGTTACCTTAGTCAGTGAGGCCACCCAATTGGAAGACGTAGTGATCACCGGTATGGTTAAGCAAGACAAGCGTTTATTCACCGGTGCTGCTACCAAGGTTGATGCTGAGAAAGCCAAATTGGATGGTGTGGCAGATATCAGCCGTAGTTTGGAAGGACGTGCAGCCGGTGTGAGTGTGCAAAACGTGAGTGGTACATTTGGTACGGCCCCGAAGATTCGTGTTCGTGGTGCCACATCTATTTATGGTGCATCTAAGCCGTTATGGGTAGTAGATGGTGTCGTTTTGGAAGATGCTGTTGAACTGAGTGCAGACGATCTGAGTAGTGGTGATGCTACTACCTTGATTGCCAGTGCCATCTCGGGTATCAACGCCGATGATATTGAAAGTTTCCAGATCTTGAAAGACGGTTCTGCAACCTCTATCTATGGTGCTCGCGCCATGGCCGGTGTGATTGTTGTAACCACCAAGAAAGGTCAAGCCGGTAAGAGCAAACTAACCTA
>JAKSMY010000093.1 GCA_024400275.1 Paludibacteraceae bacterium
AGGAGGATAAGAAAATGAATGTAACTGCAATTTTATATGCTGTGGGAGTTTTCTTAGCTGTCATACTCCTGCTTGTTGTTATTCTGCTCGTTGCCAAGAAATATTTGGTAGCCAGCGGTGATGTGAAAGTGATTGTAAACGGCGACAAGGAATATGCTATTCCTGCCGGTGGTACGTTGCTCGCCTCAATGGGTGCAGCAGGTGTCCACCTGCCTTCTGCCTGTGGCGGTAAGGGTAGTTGCGGTCAGTGTAAGTGCCAAGTGCTCGAAGGTGGCGGAGAAATTCTGCCTACCGAGACCGTGCATTTCAGCCGCAAGCAACAGAAAGACCACTGGCGCTTAGGTTGTCAAGTGAAGGTAAAGAACGACCTCCAACTCAAGATAGACGAGTCGGTTCTCGGCGTAAAAGAATGGGAGTGCGAGGTGATCTCGAATAAGAACGTGGCTACCTTTATTAAGGAGTTCAAAGTTAAACTGCCTGCAGGCGAACACATGAACTTCGAGCCCGGTAGCTATGCACAGATCCGTATTCCAGAGTACGACATTGACTACAATCGTGACATGGATAAGGACCTTATCGGTGACCTCTATCTGCCGGCATGGAAGAACTTCGGTCTCTTTGGTTTGAAGCAGAAGAACACTGAAGCCACTATCCGTGCTTACTCAATGGCTAACTATCCCGACGAGGGTGATATTATCACGCTGACCGTCCGTATAGCCACACCGCCTTTCAAGCCGAAAGACCAGTGCCCGAACGGCCCCGAGTTCCAAGATGTACCTTGCGGTATTGCCTCGACCTATATCTTCTCGCTCAAACCGGGTGACAAGGTTATCATGAGTGGTCCTTATGGTGAGTTCCACCCCGTATATGATAGCAAGAAAGAGATGATTTGGGTAGGTGGTGGTGCCGGTATGGCTCCGTTACGTGCACAAATCATGCACATGCTCAAGACACGCCAATGCCGCGACCGCGAGATGCACTATTTCTACGGCGCACGCGCTATTGATGAGGTGTTCTTCCTCGAAGATTTCCTGCAGTTGGAAAAGGATTTCCCCAATTTCCACTTCCACTTGGCTTTGGACCGTCCGGACCCCAAGGCAGACGGACTGGGAATCAAATATACTGCCGGTTTCATAGCACCTGTGATGGGCGATACCTATCTCAAGCAGCATGATGCACCCGAAGATATCGAATACTACCTCTGCGGTCCTCCAATGATGGCAAAGACGGTGATTGACCTACTCCACTCTCTCGGTGTGGCTGACGAAGATATCCGCTTCGATAACTTTGGTGCATAAAAAGTCGAGACCTTTCGGAAAGAAAGACAGCGCAATACAAAATCAGAGGAGCACAAACGTGTTCCTCTGATTTTATGATAGGTTGTGGCGGAATGATTAGTAAATAGGCACTAACACACGGGGGACGGTTTGTGACTTGCGGTAACGAGAGAAAGGACGCACGCCCTGCGTTTCTACAGATGTGATTTGCTGCTTGCCCCACAACTCACACGGCAACTGCCGTTTCTTGTTATCCTCCATAAAACCCTGCACGTGCATCGTCTTTTCGGAAGGGACCAAAATACCGTCACGATGGTCATAACGCGTCTCAAAATGAATGGTTAAGTCAGCTTTTTTCAGACGGAACTTATCAATATGTTCATCGTCGATGTTCAACAGATTGAGCCACTCTAAGTCGCTGTCCTTCACACGAATGCTAAAAGGCAAGAAAACTTTGACGTGCATATTCTGCATATACGTTTGCAGGGAAGCGCTATTGTCCACCAATAAACTATGCGACTCGTTGATGACCACAATGCCTATATAGTCGCGCTTGCGCGTATGCGTAAGAATAAGGTGCTGCTCGTCCTGCTTGGTCATCTGCCAACGTGCCAGTTCGTCACTAATATCCAGAAATGCCGACTTATCAATCTGCGACATCTCCCATAATTTGCGATGCACTACCGTACCCGAGTCAATAGACATAGCCAAACGCTTGCGGTCCTTGTCCTGCTCACCGCTCAGCAGTTGATTGGCGTGCTCGCGCACAACAGGATTGCAGTAGCGTTTGCAAAAAGTGCCTTTGAACTGCATACTATCTGCCTTTGTGATGTCCTTTGATGGGATTTGCACGACCTGTGCCACCATCTGCTCCATACCCCAAGAAGAGGATTGGGCCTCCATTTTGACATCACTAACCACGTGAAAGCGAATAGGTTGCGAACTGCTTTCCTCCTGTAAACGCACATAGCATTCGTGAAGAATAGTCGCCAAACGTTTGCGCTTACTTTGGCGTGTTTTCTTGGCCTCAACCGTAGTGGGTGTCAGGAGAATGGGCTGCTCCGGCAGACCAATGACCACGCTATCCTGCAGAAAACGCGCCGCCTCCACATAACATGTCTGATAACCGACACAAGAGAGCACCAATGTCTCGGTAGGAGCCAAGTCCACGTTTTCCAAGCGAAAATAGCCATCTGCATTGGTGGCCGTTCCCACGATAGGATTGGACTGAACATATACAGTAGCATACATCAACCCCACACCCTGCTCATCAACAACACGACCTTGGTAGAGGGTGGACGGTTGACAATGCACGATGCACAATGTACCATATATAAAGCACAATAGAAAGAGCAGACGCCTATTAAAGTAACTGCATTTCATTTTTTATATTCTTTGACACGCAAAAATACAAAAAAATTTGCATATATCCAAAAAAAAGTGTAACTTTGCACAAATTTTGAAAATATATCAACTTAATCAATATGAATACCAAAGTTATTTATCGCATTTTGTTGGGCATTGCTTGCCTTTTCTTGGTTTACGTGTGTGTAGATAGTGTCGTTACCCCTATTCGTTTTGAGGAGAAACGTGCACAACGTGAAGTGGCTGTTGTAAAAAATCTGGTCAACATCCGTTTAGCAGAGCAGGAATACAAGCTCGTCAAAGGTTACTATCAGGCCGATATGGATTCGTTGGTGCTCTTCTTGCAAAACACCCCGAAGAAAGAAGTAATGAAAGAAGGTAGTCTGACCGAGAAACAATTAGAGGCAGGACTGACCGAAGGTAAAGCCACCAAGATCCTCGAAAAAGCATTGGCAAAGGCACAAACCAAATTAGGCACCGATGACAAAGATGCGCTCTATACATACATTTGGGAGAATGACCGTGACGTGAAAGATAACGGGCTGGTAGGTTTCCGCCGTGACACCATCTACAAAGATATGATTGAGACGCTCTACAAAGGCGAATATACAGCAGAGAACATCGCTGAAATTACCTATGTTCCTTTCACCAATCAAGTGCGTTTTGAAACGGAAGTAGATAACAAATACACCACTTCGCAAGGTATCAATGTGCCTCTGTTGGAAGTGCGTGCACACTACAACACCTACCTCGCTGACTTGGACGACCAAGAGCGTACCAATCTGATTGACCGTGAGACCAAACTGGAGCACTACCCCGGTCTGAAAATCGGTAGCATTGAGGCACCAAATAATAACGCCGGAAACTGGGAATAGTTTAGAGGACGCGCTCGTGGAGCGCTACAGTTGAAAGTTTAGAGGATGCGAATTATTAGTGGTAAATATGGGGGGCGGCGATTGTCGCCCCCTAAAAATATAACAGCACGTCCAACCACAGACTTTGCCAAAGAGGCATTGTTTAACCTGCTGAACAACCGCTTGGACTTTGAAGGCATTGATATGCTGGACCTATTCGCCGGCACAGGCGGTATCGGATTGGAGTTTATTTCCCGTGGCGCACGTTCGGTTACTGCCGTTGAATTGGCCCACACCCAACAAAACTTTATCATATCAACATGCAAACAATTAGGTATCAACAACCTAAGTATGGTTCGGGGCGATGTATTTAAGTTCTTGAATGCCTGTCAGTTGCAATTTGATTTTATCTATGCCGACCCACCCTATGCGTTGGACAAATTGCCGGAGTTGCCCGAGTTGGTAATTCCGCTATTAAAAAGCGA
>JAKSMY010000094.1 GCA_024400275.1 Paludibacteraceae bacterium
GCTCGCAATAACCGCCAAAAATAAAACAATCGGAATAATCTGTTTCATATCGTTTATTGAATTTATAGTTTTTCTAATATATCTGTTTGTAGCAAGAATGGTATAACACCTATATATGCTACGCCATCTTCATCTACACGATAGCGACTATTGCCATCCAATATAACCAACTTGCGGAAGGAATCGGATGTGTGATGCAGAGAAAAAGTTTCTTGAGCACGCTTTTCCGGAGTATCTACATTCAACGCAGATTGAATATACACTCTGTCCCGTCCCGTATTCACCACAAAATCAATTTCATACTGAGATTGTTGCTGTTTACCTGCTACTGCTTTTTTTACATCTACAACCCCCACATCTACACGATACCCGCGATGAATCAGTTCCAAATATATAAGATTTTCCATCAAATGCGAACGCTCCACTTGCCGAAAATTCAGTCGCGCATTACGCAGTCCCAAATCTGTGGCGTAGTATTTCCGTATGCTTTCAAAATAGCGTTTCCCCTTTATATCAAACCGGTCAACGGCTTGAATGAGATACGCATCACAAAGCATATCTAAATACCCTTTGATGGTCGAATCAGCAGTCGGTTTACCCATGATAGTACCGGTTACATTTGCCAACTTATGCGGATTGGTCAAACTGCCAACGGCAGAATAAACGGTGTCTGTCAGCGCTTCAATGATGGTGTCATCTTTGAGATGATAACGCTCTACAATATCTTTGAGATAGACATTTTTATGCAAGTCTGCCAAATATTTTTGTTTCTCTCGCTCATTCGGTTCCAGAACCGCCAACGGCATACCACCGAAATCTAAATATTGCTCCAGCGCATCCGCTTTTTCCAAACCGGAAACAGAGTAATACTCGGCAAAGGTCAAAGGATAAACACGAATCTCGGAACCTCGATCACGGAAGTTGGTGACAATATCGGCAGACAACATCTTACTATTACTTCCGGTAACATACACATCCACATTGGGCAAGGACATAAGACTGCTCAAGGTATCGTAAAAAGTGGTATATAGTAATTCGCGATCTTCTTCTGGAACGGATTGGAGTTCAATGTCGCTATTTCGCACTTTATAGGATCGCTGTATTTCATCAATGAAAACATAATATTTATGCCGTTTATCTTTGGTACGTTCAGCGACATATTTATGCAAGGCAATAGGATTACGGTAGATTGCAAAATCCTCTTTTTCCAAATCTATCTCTACAAAACAATCTTCCTTAACACCCTTTGCTATAAGATGTTGCTTATAGAGGACAGATAGCAGATAGGACTTGCCGCAACGACGAATACCGGTAATGATTTTTACCTTTCCATTCCAACTTTTATTCTCTAATTGTTGAATGTAATGTTGACGATTGATAACCATGCCACTTCAAATTTAGTCACATATTCCACCTAATTTGTACCGATTCGGACTGCAAAGGTACTAAAAATTTTTCACATAAGCAAATATACAAAAAAAAATCGCCCCGAAGGACGATTTTTTTAATTGTTGATTAGTACGTTAGTACATTAGTACATAAGTACGATTAGTACTTGCTTTGCAGGGGAATAATCTCTACACGACGATCTTTGGTGGGATCATCAGCAGCACCGAATTTCAAAGGATGCTCCGAACCGTAACCGGTTACCTCCATTTGAGAATCTTTCACGCCTTTGGCGCGAAGAAGAGTAGCCACATTCAAAGCACGGTTTTCACTCAACATCATGTTCAGTTGAGGATTACCATCGGAACTGGCGTGACCTTCAACGGCAACGCGAATCTGAGGATTCTCGGCGATGATAGTTGCCACAGAGTCAAGCAGGTTGGCAGGATTGATGATAGGAGTCTTGGAATCACCTACATTGTAGTAAATAATTACTTTCTCCAACATCTTGGTGATTTGTTCCACTTTTTTCTCAATGGTTTCTTTGATAACTATTTCACGCACGATAGTATCGTGTATATAAACTGTATCCGTCAGCGAAATAGTATCATGCATCATCTCAGGAGCCACGTAGTTCTCCAAAGCCTTCTGCTCGTCGGACTTCTTGTTTACGTTGAAATGAGCAGCCACTTTGATACCGCAGTTCCAAGGTTGAACACGGTCAATAATAGCAGCACCGAACAAACCGTTATGCTCCTGGTAAGTACCATCAGAAAATGGGATGTGCTCACGGTTTTCGTAAACAGCAGGACCGAAAGCATAATCGGCACGGTCACGGTGCTTCGTGCTGTTCAGGTCGTTCAAACCGTAGTTGGCATACAAGCTAACGCTCAAATCAACACGGGGATGAACCTGGAACAAGATACCTACTTCACCGAAGATGTTGCAGTTAACCACGTTTATCGTGCTACGCTTGATTTCTACAGCCTCGTTATGTTCAAGTCCATCTTCTGTCCATAACGGTGTAACGGCATCTTTGCCAAAACCTGATTCAGGGAAGGCGGCAAGGTGGTCCAATGTACCTTTGTAGTTGTAGCTTCCATAAACGGGGAATGCCAATTTCAAACCGACGGTACCCAAGAAACCAACGTGATGAGGTTTAGCACGGAAGGAGAGTGCGATGGGCACTTCGAGCATCTTGACGTCTTGCATCTCTTTCCAACTGGACTTGTCGCCGAAGTCAAGACGATGGATATAACCAACCTTATGGTCTGTAATACCGGGTTCCAGATCCATCACACCTTCCAATTTGGCCTCTGCACGATAGGTAGAGAAGTCAATACCGGTGGTGAAACCCATCCAGTTGAAGAAGTAATAGGTATAACGGAGTGAAGCGTTAAAGCCGGGGAAACCGATACCGTTCTTGATGTTATCGCCGTTAGACCACAGACCGGACATGCCGAATCCCAAGCCTACACTCAGTACGTGACCCTTGGTGTAATGAACGCTATCTACAGGATAGACACGTTCTTTGCGTTCACGCTTTTGTTTAGCGGGTGCGACAGCCTCTTCCAACGCAGCAGAGTCGATATCGGCAACGATAGCGGAATCGGCATTTGCAACGATAGCACTGTCCATCATAGCAGCCTCGGCAGCGGCAGCATCAAATGCTGCCTCTACCTGAGCGTTGATTGTAGAATCTTGTTGAACTTCTTGAGCGAAGGTAGGAATTGCCAGTAAAGTGACCAACAATCCACATATACAATTCTTTTTCATATTCTTATAATGATAATTAATTCGTTAATGAATGTTCGTTAGTCTGCTTTACTTAACAATGAGTTTGCATGCTTGGCTGTGTCCGTCCTTAGCCGTATAATGTAGTACGAATACACCGTTTGCGGCAGGAGCGTGTTTGGTGTTGACACCGCTCGTAACATGGTAGCGCTCCATAATAGCACCGTTGGTGTTCGTGATAACTACTTGACCTTCCATAGCAGTCTCGATGGTGTAGTTATCGCTCGTGCTCATTACGGTAGGAATAACAACCGGATAAGGTTTAACAATGTCAGCAACTGCGGCACCGTTGAACTCTTGTTCGCAGATCTTGTATGCATTGCCGGCTGCATCGTATGCTACTGCACGATATACACCGTTCATGGCAGCACCCTTGGCCTCGTAGTAGAACTGACCGTTTTGGCCTTCCACTTTGACACCGTCCTTATACCACTCGTAGTTAACGAACTCAACAGGAGAGAGCTCGGCGTCATTATCAACCATAGCGGCATCGTTCCAGAGTTGCATCATCAAGCCATAGCAACCTGTCTCATCGTTGTGAACATAGATAGTCTCCGTGTAGGTGATTGCGGGTTGTACATTGTCACCACCAACAG
>JAKSMY010000095.1 GCA_024400275.1 Paludibacteraceae bacterium
TGCACTTCCCCATTACGAATCTCGATAGGAGTTTCGGCACGACTTGTTCCTGCTACAGCAATCAGTTTGCCACTTTCGGAAACAGGGTTGGCAGTAAAGGTCAGTCCATCGGTAGAGATAGTACCGAGTGAAGCCGGTTCGCAGGAGAGGGTATAGCCTTTGTAGTCAAGCGATAAGAGAATGCCTTCAGCAGTCCAAGCACGGAGCGTAGGGGTATAGGAAGCATAGGCAGGAATAGAAGCTAATGGTTTAACAAATTGCAGTTGCCCTGCTTCTTGACTATCAGGGGCGGTGCTGATGAGCCATAGTTGATTGACTACGGCACGCGGTGTGGCTTCGGTAGTCGGATTCATCACTTTATCTCCAAGAGCGCATTGGGCGGAGCCACCACCATCGCAGGCTGCCACTTCGGTGGCTCCTGCGGCTTTGAAAATAGCACACATCTCGTGTGTATAAACGCCCGGTGTTTGGCATGTCATCAGCCATAGTTTATCACCGGCAGTATTGGTGGCTATGCCCGTGCGTGCGTACTGCTTATAGTTGTATGCATCATTCCAGTTACGTTGATTCAGTTCACCGTTTTCCATGACGAGTGCGTTGCCGGTACACATCTCCATGATATGCGGGCGTAAGCCGTCACGGCGGGTCTTAATGCCCAAACAGAAACGTATCGTGTCACCAATGTGGAAGGTTTGCAAGGTCTCTTTGCCGGTGCCGCGTCCTTGGAAGATGGCATGTCCGTCGCCAACAGTCAAACCGCCGACGGAGTCAATGCGTTCAACAATAGCTTCTAAGGTGTCGTTGATAGACCAATTATCCACCTTGGTAATGACGTTATATACGCCGTATCCGTTATCGTTAGTGAATTCCGACGGTTTGCGGGTCTTGAATGAACCAAGGAAAGGTGTAAACAGTTCAATCTCGTTATTATTGGGGTTAATACGTGGACGATTGACCTCACGAATCTTGCGGCGTTGATTGTCTCCGTAGAACACATAGCCCTGCCAATAAACACTATCAATGATGCAGCGTCCCAGGTCATCAATCATGACCAAACCTTGGTCTTTGGCGGGGTCATCACTGGGTACACCTTCCTGATGCCACTCACTCAGAATCCATGAACTGGGTTCGGTGTTGAGTCGTCCTCCGCTGGCAGTAGCCGATTGGGGCATTCCGCTTAAGTCGTTGGTGCTGGCGCTGACCTGCCAGAAATTGCAGTTGACGCCACCAATCGGACGATAGCCGGGAGCATTCATCTCCTGATAAGCCTTGGCAAACGTGGCTTGGCTTTTGAAGATGGGCTGGTATTCACGCACTTTGTTATAAGGGTTTGTCAAATCGGCTGTCAGCATATAGAAATGACAGGTACGCGAAGAGGAATAAGCAATGGTGAAATGGGTGTAGAATACACCCGGGCCTACCTGATAATGGTCAATAGTATCAATTGGGGTAGGGGTGCCATTTACTTCAACAACATGTGCCGAAAGGGTGCTTGTGCATAGAAGTGTGCAACATAGCATTACAATAGCAAAGTGCTTCATGATATTTGTACAATAAATAAACGGCACATCGATGGGGATGTGCCGTTTATGATTTAATAGGCCATTATTGGAAATTAGCGCGGTTATCAACGACCTCTGCGTTAGCTGTCAGGGTGTTCATAACCTGATAGGGCAGTGTGTAGGTGTACCGTGCGGAGAGTTGTTGCATCTCGTTCTCCACATTCATTTCGCCGTCAGCCACATTGTGGTGGTTCACTTTGAGCATATATACACCATATAGACCTTTGATAGGACGTGTGATAGCTCCTTCTTCAGCCACCATAGCGGCACCCAATACAGCGGGTTCCATGCTACCGTTGGCAAAGCGGATATCATCCATGCGGAGGTTCTCGGCGTGTTGAACGGTGGAGTTGGTCTTGGCAGCAGCCTCTTCCAACGATGCGCAGCCGTTCCAATCAGCCATGATGCGATCGGCTTTCTTTTCGTTGCGTGCTTTGATAATCAATTCACCTTTTACTTCCTCGATGTCGGCATATTCGCCATCTTGTACATCGGTCAGTACGGCTACAACGAATTGCTCACCACACTCAAATACATCACTCACTTCACCTTCTTTGGCCTCAAAAGCCCAGCGTACGATAGGACGGCTGTTTTTGAGTTGAGCGATTTTGTCAGCGTTCTTGTCCATACGAGCCTCGGGAATGAGAGCCATGTTAGCCTCTTTAGCGGCATCGCGGATAGCCTGCTCAGACGGGTTAGCAACGATGAACTGCTTAGCGCTGTTATAGATAGTCGAATAAGTCTTAGATGACGGAGTAACGGTGCGGGCGAGGATAGCTAGTTTTACTTTGGGAGTGGCTTTTGCTATGTCAATAACCTCAAATTCCTGTACACCAAAACCTGTTTCGATGCTGAAACGTGTACCAATCTTGCCGGCGAAGGCTTTTTCAGCCATTTCGGGGGTCAGCGCGGCAGCGCGGAACCAACCTAACTCTTGGTCTTCCTGACCTTCCTGTTGAGCGATGGCTTTCAGGCAAACGCTGTCAGGTTTTGAATAACCACATTCCACCAAACGAGCCATGGTGTATGTGCCATCTACATCTTGCAGGGGAGAGAAAGCGTCCTTGTGGGCACCCTTGCCAAAGGCAAAGTCACGATAGAGTTCAGGAACATCTTCCTCGCTCATATCTACGGCGGTGTACATAATATCGGAATTGGTGTTTACTACCAGTGCGATATCATCTGTGGTGCGGAACTCTTCTTCAACAGCCTGCATTTCCTCCAAAGCCTTTGCGAAGTCATCCTCTGACGGTTCTACCGGGAACAGGAGATACTCGATGCTGCGGTTAGGAGTCTGTTTGTACATCGGCTTTTGCTGTTTGTACAGTTTTTTAACATCAGCTTTGCTGATTTTAACCAACGAGTCGGGCACGTCATAGTAGGATGCGATGATATAATCAGCATCTACGCTTGTTTGGCGAGCTTCGAAAGCGTATTTGGCATCGATAGGATTAGCCTTTACCAAGTGTTGCAGCAGGCTGACATATTTCTCCTGCATTTGTGCTTGGCGCACGGCGTTCTCCCAATAGAGCCAATACGATTTGGCCTGCTTCATTTGTTCAGCCATTTCGGGGTCATCAGCACTCTCGTCCAGTTGGTGGAGGAAACGTACTAAGCCTTCGCGGGCAAACTGACCGTTCTCGTCTTGGAATGCGCGACGTTGAAGGATGTAGGGGTGGGGATTCTCACCGATGCATAACTCAGACAGTTCTTCGGCGGTAACATCCATTCCGATTTTTTCACACTCTGCGCGCAGGGTGTAGTCCATCATCATCATCTGCCATA
>JAKSMY010000096.1 GCA_024400275.1 Paludibacteraceae bacterium
CTCATTTTTTGTATCTTTGCAATCAAATTGACTTATTATGCGAATAAAACATCTACTGTTAGGAGGGTTACTATGTGTTGCGGCGATGGTATCGGCGCATGACTTTACTGTCGTAATTGATGCCGGTCATGGCGGACATGATGCCGGAGCGGTCGGCAAATCAGGTTTGCAGGAAAAAGATTTGAACTTGCAGGTTAGTCGGATGTTGGCAGATAGTATTAAAAATGTTTTCCCTGAAGTCAATGTTTTGTTAACTCGCTCAACGGATGTGTTTATTCCGTTGCAGGGGAGGGCAGACTTTGTGAATCGCAACGATGCGGATTTGTTTATTTGCATTCATACCAATGCCGCAGAAAACCGTTCGGCATGTGGTGCAGAGACTTACATATTGGGAACTGATCGCATGGAGGATAATCTGGATGTTGCCATGCGTGAGAATGCTGTCATGAAATTGGAAGAGGGCTTTGAAACAACTTACGAAGGCTTTGATCCCAATTCAGTGGACTCTTATATTATGTTTGAATTATTGCAGAACCAGTACATGTCCGGCTCATTGCAGTTTGCCACCCTGGTGCAGAAGGAATTTACACAAACGCTGCATCGTTCGGATCGAGGTGTAAGACAGGCTGCTTTCTGGGTGCTGCTTAAATCGGCTTGTCCCAGCGTATTGGTGGAAATGGGCTTTATTTCCAATCCGGATGAGGAAAAATATCTGGGGTCTGCCAAAGGAAAGCGTGATATGGTTGCCGCTTTGTTTACGGCATTTCAGTCTTTTTATAACAAAACAAAATGACTATGAAATATAAACGAGAAATAAAAGTCGCCCTATTGGCAATTGTATGCGTGGGCTTGATGTATTTTGGGTTCTACTTTTTGAAGGGTGTTAATATCTTTTCGCCGGTTAAATCGTATATCGGTATGTATGACCGGCTGAATGGTTTGACCGAACAGGCACCGGTTTATATCCGCGGTTATAAGGTGGGGCAGGTGGATCATATCTCGTATGATTTTACCCAATCGGAGGCGTTTACGATACAAATTTCAGTGGATCGGCATATTGCCATTCCCAAAGGTAGTGAAATGATATTGATGTCTGACGGATTATTGGGCGGTAAGGCGATAGAGATTCAAATGACGCCTGTTGCAGGGTCTGACTTGAATGCCGATTTTTACGCAGACGGGGACACGATTGTGACGGGGGTAGAACGGGGGTACGCCGAACTGTTACAGGACGGTCTTCTTACCCATTTAGACAGTGTTATCTGTGAGGCGCAAGACTTGGTGGCATCTCTGAATAACCAATTATCGGACAACCAAATACAACATATATTAATGAATATAGACGGTATAACGGCGGACTTGCGTGTGACGGCTAAAGATATGAAGTCGTTCTCCTCCAATCAGTTGCCGTCCATTGCTGCCAATTTGGACACGACCATGCAGGATGTGCAAGTTATTGCTCAAACGGTGCGTCAAGCCGAATTGGAGCATACTTTACTGACCTTGGATTCTACCTTGCAAGCCGTGCAACAAATACTGACTACAGGGGAAGGAACCTTGGGATTGCTATTGAATGACAAAGCATTATACAACCACATTGAATCAACGGTTTTGAGTGTGGATAATTTGGTAAACGACCTCAAACAAAATCCTAAAAAATACATCAATGTTACAGTCTTTGGTAAAAAAGAAAAATAGCCAATAGACAAATTCTAAATTTATATTTTTTGCATTTTATTCCCGACTTATTGTGTTTTCAATGAGTTGGGAATTTTGTTCCACACATTCGGCATGTGGAACAAAATACGGAACCCCTATGACTATCAGGTGGTTATATGTTTATAACTTTTATAATCTGCTAATAATCAAATAGTTGTATGTAACTCATTGAAATATATGAATATATGAAAAATGATTAATTTGGCATTTTAGACAGGATTTGCTCAATTCAAAAAAAAGCAGTACCTTTGCACGCTTTTTCGTGAAAAATGACGATATCCGAACTGAGTAAATTATGGCAAAAGTGCGCGCATTTGTTGCGCGAACAACTGACCCCGAGTGTGTATAACACTTGGTTTGCTTCGTTGGATGCCGTCAGTTATGAAGATAAGGTACTCGTGTTGCGCGTGAAGAGTCAATTTGTGGCAGAGTACATTGAGGAAAATTACATCCGGGAGTTGGGACGTGCTATTCGTTCGGTATTTGGAGATGACACGCGTTTGGCATATCGTGTGTTAGTGGATTCGACGACGGGTTCGTCTGCCACTTATGCGTCCCAACAAGCAGAGCGTCCCCAGGTGCGTTTCGCGTCCGAGAGCACTGATGCTGTGATTTGGGATTCGCAACTAAATCAGCAATATACTTTCACCACGTTTATTTTGGGTAAGACCAACAAATTAGCACGTGCAGCCGGTTTGGCGATTGCTAAGGAACCCGGACGAACGGTTTTCAATCCGCTGTTTATCTATGGCGGCAGTGGTGTAGGGAAGACTCACTTGGCAAATGCCATTGGCAATGAAATTGCAAAGTTGTTCCCCTTGCATCGCGTGTTGTATGTGAGCGCGAATACCTTTAAGTTGCAGTACCAAGAGGCTGTTCGTGAAAAGAAAGTGCCCGAGTTTTTGGTATTTTACCAAAACGTGGATGTGCTGATAATGGATGATATTCAGTTCTTTGAGGGGCTGAAAGGCACACAGGATACGTTCTTCCATATTTTTGATTATTTGCACCAATCTCAGAAACAACTGATTTTGACCAGTGATCGTCCGCCGTTGGAGTTACAGGATGTGGAGGAACGGTTGCTGACCCGCTTCAAGTGGGGTTTGTCGGTCGAAATTGAGCGCCCTGATTTGAATCTGCGCAAAGCCATTTTGATGGATAAAGTGCAGCGTGATGGTCTCCCATTGACTGAAGAGATTGTGGATTATATCGCCGTTCGCGCTTGCGACAATATCCGTGATATAGAAGGTATTTTGGCTTCGTTGATGGCGTATGCCACGCTGACGGAATGTGATATTGATTTGCATTTGGTACAAA
>JAKSMY010000097.1 GCA_024400275.1 Paludibacteraceae bacterium
ATTTGTAGTACTTTTGCAGTCGAAAAATATGTGATATTCACAAAAAAACCGAATAACTATTATGTTTTTGCGTCAACAATACCTTAATCGCTTAGTACAAGCGCAAGGAAATGGAATGATTAAAATTATTACCGGTATACGTCGGTGTGGTAAGTCTTATCTTTTGTTTACCATCTTTCGTAATTATCTTTTATCACACGGCACAGATGTGTCCCATATCATTGAGGTGGACTTAGAAAGTCGCAGAAATGCAAGGTTAAGAACTCCGGATTCGTTATTGGCATATATTGATAGCAAGATTGTAGATAATGGACATTATTTTGTGTTATTGGATGAGGTACAATTGGTTCCAGAGTTTGAGGATGTGCTTAACTCGTATGTGAAAATGTCTAACGTAGATGTATATGTTACCGGTTCTAATGCTAAATTTTTATCAACTGATGTGATTACCGAATTTCGAGGACGAGGTTGGGAAATTCGTATTCATCCCCTATCGTTCGCTGAATTCTACGAATATCAAGGAGGAGATAAACATGATGCATTCTTAACCTATTGCCGTTTTGGCGGCCTACCACCTGTCGTGCTAATGGAAACAGAAAAAGAGAAAAAGAATTATCTTCGTACTATTTTTACGACCGCATATTTAAGGGATGTCATTGAGCACAACCATCTTCGTAATTCGGAAGGTATGCAATCTCTTATTCGGGTCTTGGCTTCAAGTATTGGTTCTTCATCCAATCCCAAACGCATAGCAGACACCTTCTCTTCTAAAGGAACACCGATGACTTCAGATACAATTCGTTCTTATATTAATTATCTATTGGACGCATTTGTCGTTTCTGAAGTGCTTCGTTATGATGTTAAGGGACGTAAGTATATAGGTTCGGAGATGAAGTATTTCTTTGAGGATCTTGGTATTCGTAATATGGTGTTGGGCTTTCGCCAAGAAGAAGAGACCCACTTAATGGAGAATGCCATTTTTAATGAGTTACAACTCCGCGGGTATTCCGTTGATGTTGGACTAGTGGAAATTTGGGAACAGGTTAATGGTAAACGAGTACGTAAGAAGTTGGAAGTGGATTTTGTGGTTAATCAGGAGCCACGACGATTGTATATTCAATCCGCGTTTGCTTTGCCAACCCGAGAAAAAACCGAGCAAGAACAACGATCGTTGATAAAGATTCCTGATCATTTTCGCAAGTTAATCATTGTCGAGGATACTCATGGTGGTTGGGTTAATGAGGAGGGGATAGAGATAATGGGATTATTTGATTTCCTTTTGAATGAAGGTTCTCTCGAATCTATGTCAAATTGAAACTATACCCCAAACACCATATACCGTACACAAAAAGCGATTTTTCGAGGTGAAATTTCGCTTTTTTCTTGCATATATCAAAAAAAAGTCGTACCTTTGCAGGCACATATAAAATTGACTGAATTAGACTTTTTATGAAAGGAATTATCTTAGCCGGAGGCAGCGCAACACGCCTCTATCCACTCAGCAAAGCAATCAGCAAACAAATCATGCCGGTTTATGACAAGCCCATGATTTATTACCCATTGTCCACCCTTATGCTCGCAGGCATTCGCGAGGTGCTAATAATCTCTACTCCGCGCGATTTGCCTATGTTTGAGGAGTTGTTGGGTGACGGAAGCCGTATCGGCATGAGCCTTAGTTACAAAGTGCAATTGGTTCCCAACGGTTTGGCACAAGCGTTTGTGTTGGGCAAGGAGTTTCTGAATGGCGAACCGGGTTGCCTTATACTGGGTGACAACATGTTCTACGGTCAAGGATTCAAGACGATGCTCCGCGAGGCGGTAGCACAAGGTGAGAACGGTCAAGGAGCCTGCATCTTTGGTTACGAAGTGACTGACCCACGTGCCTATGGTGTTGTGGAGTTTGATGAGAATGGCAAAGTGCTTTCTTTGGAAGAAAAGCCGCAGCAGCCCAAGAGCAACTACGCTGTACCCGGTCTATACTTCTACGACAAGACCGTCTGCGACAAAGCCGCTGGCCTCAAGCCATCTGCACGCGGAGAGTACGAGATAACCGACCTCAACCGTCTCTATTTGGAGGAAGGTTCGCTGCAAGTCAAGCTCTTTGGGCGCGGCTTTGCATGGTTAGATACCGGCAACTGCGACAGCCTGCTGGATGCCGGCAATTTCATTGCCACGATACAAAACCGGCAAGGTTTTTATGTAGCCTGCATCGAAGAAATCGCTTGGCGCAATGGTTGGATTAGCACCGACCAACTCCGTGCACTCGGACAAGAGATGAAAACCGCTTACGGCAGGTACTTGGAGCATTTGGCTAAATGACAACAAATATTTTTAATTAACATTAATTGAACATTAATTATTCATTAATAATTTGGTTAGGCGTCATAGGCGTTTTGTGCAGTTGCACGCCTCAGACGGGAGCACAAAGTCCCAGCACCCGCAATGGGCAACGTACCCGCACCGACACCACGCTATTGCAGCTCATTGAGATCAATCAGCACCTGGCAGAGGAAGCCGATAGGCAGGTAGCACAGTATAGCGAAGGGTACGCTCTCAACGAAACAGGTTTTTGGACACGAGGGCTCAAAACGGTGGATCACCCTCTGCAAGAGGGCGAACAGGTGGAAATACATATCGCCGTTTATGGGTTGGATAGCACCCTGTACGAGCATGTAGCACAAACACAAACGATAGGCAAAATAGAACATGCACAAGCCGTCGTGGAAGTGCTATCGGAAATGGAACATGGACAGCATGTGAGCATACTTGCCCCCTGGTATGTGGCTTTTGGCGGAACAGGAGGACACAATGTGCCACCCTACACCAATGTACGAAT